>NZ_JBHSQK010000001.1:0-124746 GCF_042658055.1 Pseudonocardia lutea | reverse complement strand
GCCGCCGCGGAGCGCGAGCAGCTGCGGGCCGAGGGGCGCTCGGCCGCCCTCGAGGACCGCGCGGTGCGGGCCGAGGAGCTGGCCGAAGCGGCGGCCGCGCAGACCGCACAGCTGCGCGACGAGCTGGCCGCGCTGCGCGCCACGCTCACCGCCCGCGACACCGAGCTCGACGCGGAGCACCGCCGCGCCCGCGAGGCCGCCGACGCGCACCGGGCGGAGCTCGACGCCGAGCGTGAGCGGGCCCGTGCGGCGGCGGCCGCGCACCGCGAGGAGCTGGACACCGCGCTGGCCGGGCTGCGGGAGGAGCACTCCGCCCGGCTCGAGGCCGAACGCACGGCCGCCGCCGAGGACCGGGACCGCACGGTCACCCGGCACCGCGAGGAGCTGGACCGCCTGCGGGCGGAGCACGCCGCCACGGTGGAACGGCGGCTCGCCGAGCACACGCGCGAGACCGCCGAGCTGCACCGGCGGCTCGGGGCGGCCGAGCACGAGCTCGGGCTGCTGCGCGCGGGGCGGGGCGACAGCTCCGACAGCCCCAACAGCGCCGACAGCGCCGACAGCGCCGACAGAACACGGGGCGCCGACGGCGCGCCGGCCGATGTCGTCCCCGAGCCCCACCCGTAGACCTACCGGGCGAGACCCCCGGTCCGCAGGCCCGCCCGCAGGGCCTTTTTGTCGATCTTGCCGACGGCCGTCGTCGGCAGGGCGTCGACCAGGTGCACGGACTTGGGGGCCTGCACCGCGCCCTTGAGCGCCCGCACGTGCGCGGTGAGCTCCTCCGCGGTCGCCGTCGCCCCGGGCCGCAGCACGACCGCGGCGGTCACGGCCTCGCCCCACTTCTCGTCCGGCAGCCCGAACACCGCGGCCACCGCGACGGCGTCGTGGCTGGTCAGGGCGTCCTCCACCTCGCGCGGGAAGACGTTGAAGCCACCACTGATGATCATGTCCTTGGTGCGGTCGACGATCGTGAGGTAGCCCCGGTCGTCACGCCGGGCGACGTCGCCGGTGTGCAGCCACCCGTGTGCGAAGGCCTGGGCGGTGAGCTCGGGCTGGCGCCAGTACTCCTCCATGGTCCCGGGGCCGCGCACGCAGATCTCCCCGGGCTCGCCGGGCTCGACCGGGTTGCCCTCCGGGTCGAGCAGGGTGACGTCGACGCTGCTGATCGGCACCCCGCAGGAGCCCTCGAGCGTCGGGTCGGCGTGCTCCGCGCGACGCAGCACGCTGATCGGGTAGCACTCGGTCTGCCCGTAGAGCTGCGAGAACACCGGCCCGATCCGTTCCAGGCCCTCCGCCAGCCGGGTCGGGGACATGGGGGAGGCCCCGTAGAGCAGCAGCTCCAGCGAGCTCAGGTCGGTGCGGGCGAGGGCGGGGTGGTCGAGCAGCGCGTAGACCATCGTCGGTACGGCGAGCGTCATCGTGATCCGCTCGCGTTCCACGGTCTCCAGGAACCGGCCGGGGTCGAAGCCGTCCTGCAGGTGCACGGTGCCGCCGCGCTGCAGGACCGGGACGACCTTGGTGCCGGCGACGTGCGTGATCGGCGCGACGGCGAGGTAGCGGGCGTCGAACGGGATCTCGAAGTCGGTCAGGGTGCCGATCGACATGATGTGCGTGACGGCGGGATGCCGGCGCATCACGCCCTTCGGCCGCCCGGTGGTGCCGCCTGTGTAGTTGACCAGTGCGATGTCCCCGGGGTGCGCCACGTCGTGGGCGGTCGCGACGCCCCCCGCCTCCGCCTCGGCGAGCAGGTCGGGGCCGAGGTCGGACGGGCCGAGGCCGAGCACGGGCACGTCGCCCGAGCCCGCGGCGAGCTCCGCCCCGCGGGCGCCGTGCCGGCGGGCGTCGACCAGGCATCCGGCCGCGCCGAGGTCGGCGAGCTGGTAGAGCTGGTCCTCCACCGAGCCCAGCGGGTGCAGCCACGAGGTCGCCATCCCCGAGGCCTGCACCGCGACGCCCGCGCACCAGGCCTCGGGGCTGTTGCCGGCCAGCAGCCCGATCCGGTCCCCGCGGCGGAACCCGCGGTCGGCCAGCACCCGCTGGATCCGCCCGATGAGCTCGGTCGCGGCGGCGTAGCCGAGGGTCCCCGCGTCGGAGGCGAACGCGACCCGGTCCGGGTACCGGCGCAGTGCGCGGAGCACCAGCGTCCCCACGGTGGTCCCCGCCCACAGCGGCGCGGGAGGGGAGGCCGTCGGTGCGGTGGTGCGTCCGGTGTCCGTGGTCATGCGTGCTCCCTGGTTGCGGCGGTGGACGTCGAAGACGTCAAGGACGTCGGCACGTGGCCGGGCTACAGCGGGTGGACGGCGCGGTCCGGGTCGCCGAGTGCGGCCTCGTACTCGCGCGCCAGCCGGTCGACGAGCTCGGCGACCGTCGGGATCTCCCGGACGCCGGAGACGGAGTGGCCGGCGCTCCACACCTCGGTCCACCGGCGCGGACCGAGGCCGCCGTGGCCGTAGAGCGCGTCGGCGTCGGCCGGGGTGACGCTCTCGTCGAGGGCCGCCGGGTCGAGGCCGGCGGCCCGGATGGCCGGGGCCAGCATGCTGCTGGGCAGGCCGGTGAACGCCCTGGTCAGGACGACGTCGTCGAGCGTGCTGTCGACGCACATCCGCTTGTACCCCGGCGCGGCCATGCTCTCCTGCGTGGCCAGGAACGCGGTGCCCAGGTAGCCGAGGTCGGCGCCGAGCGTGCGCGCGGCGGCCAGCGCGGTCCCGTCGCCGATCCCGCCGGCGAGCACGAGCGGACCGTCGAAGAAGCCGCGCACGGCCCGGACGAACGCGAAGGGGTTCATCCAGCCCGTCTGCCCGCCGGACCCGGCGGTGAGCAGGACAAGCCCGTCCGCCCCGGCCGCGACGGCGCGCTCGGCGTGACGCAGCGTGGCGACGTCGGCGAGCACCAGCGCCCCCGCGTCGTGCAGGGGGCCCAGGACCGGCTTCGGCGAGCCCACGCTGGCGATCACCAGTTCGACGCGGTGCCGCACGAGCACGGCCAGGTCCTCGGCCAGCCGCGGCGACCGCATGATCAGGTTCGGGGCGCACGGCGCGGCGGCCGGCCCGGTCCGCGCCTCGATCTCGCCCAACCAGCGGTCCAGCTCCTCCGCGGTGCGCGCGTTGGCGGTGGGGAAGCCCCCGACGACACCCGCGTCGCACGCCGCCACCACGAGGTCCGGGCCGGAGACCCGCAGCATCGGCGCCGCGATCACGGGCAGCCGCAGCCGTTCGGTGAGCCGTGCGGGCAGGCCGGTCCGGTCCGGCACGCATCCTCCCGGGCGTCGACGACGGGTCCGCCCGCGATTATCGACCGCTGGGCGCGCGTCTCCGTTGGTCCGACGGGGTGACGCGCGGGCCGGTGCTCAGCCGGCCCAGGGATCGTCGTCGAGGTGGTCGGGGTCGGGCGGCTCCTCCGGGGGCCACTCGTCCTCGACCGGTGCGGCGGCCGGCCGCTCGGACCACTCGGGCCGCTCGGGTCCCTCGGGCGGGCCGTCGCCCGCGACCGCGGCCAGCACGCCCGCCCCGTACTTCGCGAGCTTGTTCTCGCCGACCCCGCTCACCGTGCCGAGCGCGGCGGGCGAGGTCGGCGCGAGGGTGGCGATGGCCCGCAGCGTGGCGTCGTGGAAGATCACGTAGGCGGGAACGCCCTGCTCCTTGGCGGTCGCGGCGCGCCAGGCGCGCAGCCGCTCGAACACCGGCGCCGCCCCGGCCGGCAGGTCGGCCGCCGGTGCGGTGGAGCGGGAGGAGCGGCGGGTCCGGGCGCGTTCGGGGTCCTTGCGCAGCATGACCTTCCGCTCGCCCTTGAGCACCGCGGAGCTGCCGTCGGTGAGCTGCAGGGTGTTGTAGGCGCCGCCGACCTCGAGGAGCCCGCGCGCCAGCAGCTGCCGGACGACGCCGCGCCACTCCTGCTCGGACAGCTCGGTGCCGATGCCGAACGTGGAGAGCTGGTCGTGCCGGGACTGCTCGACCTTCGCGGTCCGCTTGCCGACGAGGATGTCCACGACCTGCCCGGCCCCGAAGCTCTGGTTGCGCTCGCGCTTGAGCCGCCACACCGTGGACAGCAGCTTCTGGGCCGGTACCGTGCCGTCCCAGGACTCGGCCGGCGTGAGGCAGGTGTCGCAGTTGCCGCACGGCTCGGCCTTCTCCGAGAAGTAGGCGAGCAGCTGCACCCGTCGGCACTCGACGGTCTCGCACAGCGCGAGCATCGCGTCGAGGTGCTGGGCCAGCCGGCGCTTGTGCGCCTGGTCGCCCTCGGAGTCGTCGATCATCTTGCGCTGCTGCACGACGTCCGCCAGGCCGTAGGCCAGCCACGCCGTGGACGGCAGCCCGTCCCGGCCCGCGCGGCCGGTCTCCTGGTAGTAGCCCTCGACGGACTTGGGCAGGTCGAGGTGGGCGACGAACCGGACGTCCGGCTTGTCGATGCCCATCCCGAACGCGATCGTCGCGCACATGACCAGGCCCTCCTCGCGCAGGAAGCGGGCCTGGTGCTCGCGGCGGACCTCGGCGTCGAGACCCGCGTGGTAGGGGAGGGCCGGGATGCCCTGACCCTGGAGGAACTCCGCGGTCTGCTCCACCGACTTGCGCGAGAGGCAGTAGACGATCCCGGAGTCGCCCGGGTGTTCGGCGCGGATCAGCTCCAGCAGCTGCCGCCGCGGCTCGGCCTTGGGCACGATCCGGTACTGGATGTTGGGCCGGTCGAAGCTCGCGACGACCTGTTTGGCGCCGGTGAGGTCGAGCCGCTCGGCGATCTCCGCGCGGGTGTGCTCGGTGGCCGTGGCGGTGAGCGCGATGCGCGGCACGCCGGGCCAGCGCCGGTGCAGCTCGGAGAGCATGAGGTAGTCCGGCCGGAAGTCGTGGCCCCACTGCGCCACGCAGTGCGCCTCGTCGATCGCGAACAGCGCGATCCCGCCCTGGGCCTCCAGCCGGTCCAGCAGGTCCACCGTCGAGCCGACGCGCAGCCGCTCGGGGGCGAGGTAGAGCAGGTCCAGCTCGCCGGCGAGCAGGGCCCGCTCGGTGTCGCGGCGCTCCTGCGGCCCCTGGGTGGAGTTGAGGAACCCGGCCCTGACCCCGAGCGTGCGCAGGGCGTCGACCTGGTCCTGCATCAGGGCGATCAGCGGCGAGATCACCACGCCGGTGCCGGGGCGGACCAGCGCCGGCACCTGGTAGCAGAGCGACTTGCCGCCGCCGGTGGGCATGAGGACCAGCGCGTCCCCGCCCGCGCAGACGTGCTCGACGACCTCCTGCTGCGGCCCCCGGAACGCCTCGTAGCCGAAGACGCGGTGCAGCACCTCGAGCGCGGGGGCGGGGGGAGCGGTCACCGCGCGATCGTACGAGCCGGCACCGACGCTCCCCGACCGGCACACGACGGGGCCGACGACGAGCGGGGGCCGGTGCGCCGTGCCAGAGTCGGTCCATGAGCGATGTGCGCGGCGCCGACCTCCTCACCGGCGACTTCTACGGCTACGGCTCCCTGCTGAACGACGACGAGCAGAAGGTGATCGCCCGGGTCCGCGAGTTCTGCCGGACCGAGATCGCCCCGATCGCCCTCGACGCCTGGAGCCGCGCCGAGTTCCCGCACGACATCGTCCCCCGGTTCGCGGACCTGGGCATCGCGGGGCTGCCGTACGAGGGCCTCGACGGACCGGCCGCGCGGCGGCTCCTGATCGGGTTCGTCTCGCTCGAGCTGGCGCACACCGACCCGTCGCTGAACAGCTTCTTCGGCATCCACAACGGGCTGGCGATGGGCAGCATCGACCTCTGCGGCTCCGACGAGCAGCGCGAGCGCTGGCTGCCGGCCATGGCGCGGATGGAGCAGATCGGCGCCTTCGGCCTCACCGAGCCCCACGGCGGGTCCGACGTCGCGCAGGGCCTGGAGACCACCGCCCGCCGCGAGGGCGACACCTGGGTCCTGAACGGGGAGAAGCGCTGGATCGGCAACGCCACCTTCGCCGACCTCGTGGTGATCTGGGCGCGCGACGAGGCCGACGGCGCGGTGAAGGGCTTCGTCGTGCACAAGGACAACCCGGGCATGACGGCGACGAAGATCGAGAACAAGATCGCGCTGCGGACCGTCCAGAACGCCGACATCGTGCTGACCGACTGCCGGGTCCCCGAAGGCGACCGGCTGCAGCGGGCGAACTCGTTCAAGGACACCAACGGGGTGCTCCGCCGGACCCGTGGCGGGGTGGCCTGGGGCGCGACGGGCACGATGATGGCCGCCTACGAGACCGCGCTCGCCTACAGCAGGGAGCGCGAGCAGTTCGGCCGGCCGATCGCCGGGTTCCAGCTGGTCCAGGACTCGCTGGTGCGGATGCTCGGCAACATCACCGCGTCGCTGGGCCTGTGCGTGCGGCTCGCCGAGATGCAGGACGCCGGCGAGGCGCGCGACGAGCACGCCGCGCTGGCCAAGGAGTACACGACGACGGCGATGCGCGAGACCGTGGCGCTGGCGCGGCAGGTGGTCGGCGGCAACGGCGTGGTGCTCGACTACGGCGTGGCCAAGTTCTTCGCCGACGCCGAGGCCCTCTACTCCTTCGAGGGCACCCGCGAGATCAACACCCTCGTCGTCGGACGGGCGATCACGGGCCACTCCGCCTTCGTCCGCTGAGCACGTCGTGGAACCACGATGCGATTCTCGGCGGCTCCTGACCGCGTTGTGGAACCATGATGCGGCGTCAGCGGAGGGAGTCCTGCCAGGCGGCGTGGAGGTCGGCGAAGTCGCCGCCGGAGGCCAGGAGCTCGGCGGGGGACCCGTCCTGGACGATCCGGCCGCCGCCCATGACCAGCACCCGGTCCGCGATCGCGACCGTGGACAGGCGGTGCGCGATGATCAGCGCGGTCCGGTGGGCCAGCACCGTCTCCAGCGCCGCCTGCACCGCCCGCTCGGACGGGATGTCGAGGCTCGACGTGGCCTCGTCGAGCAGCACCACGGCCGGATCGGCCAGCACCACCCGGGCCAGCGACACCAGCTGCCGCTGCCCGGCCGAGAGCCGGCCGCCGCGCTTGCGCACATCCGTGTCGAGCCCGTCCGGCAGGGCGTGTACGAAGTCCGCCCCGACCGCGTCGACCGCCGCGGCGATCTCCGCGCGTGAGGCGCCGGGCCGGCCCATGGCGACGTTCTCGGCGAGGGACCCGGAGAACAGGAACGGCTCCTGGGTGACCATGACCAGCGCCCGGCGCAGGTCGGCGTCGGCGAGGTCGCGCAGGTCGACGCCGTCGAGCCGGACGGTGCCCGCGACCGGGTCGTGGAAGCGGGCGGCGAGCTTGGCCAACGTCGTCTTGCCCGCTCCGGTCTCGCCGACCAGCGCGATCGTCTGCCCCGCCGGCACGGTCAGCGAGAACTCGGGCAGCACGGGCCGTTCGGGCGCGCGTGGGTAGGCGAAGGTGACCCGGTCGAAGGTGAGCTCGCCGCGCACCGGAGTCGGCAGCGCTCGCGGGTGCGCCGGCTCCGGCACGCCGATCGGGGTCTCCAGCACCGAGGCCAGCTTCTCCAGCGCCGCGGCCGCCGACTGGTAGGCGTTGAGGAACTGGGCGAGCTGGTCGAGCGGGTCGTAGAAGCGGCGCAGGTAGAGCAGGAACGCGGTGAGCGCGCCCAGCTCCAGCGCGCCGGAGGTGACCCGCAGCGCGCCGAGCAGCAGCACCAGTGCCAGCGTCAGGTTGCCGACGGCGCGGACGCAGGCCACGAACCAGGACAGCGTGAGCAGGGCCGCGGCGTTGGCGTCGCGGTAGCGGCCGTTGAGCTGCGCCATGATCGACTCGTTGCGGGCCTCGCGCCGGTAGGCCTGCACCGCGCGGATGCCGTTCATGGACTCGACGAACTGCACGATCACCCGCGCCACCCAGGTGCGGGTGAGCCGGTAGCTGGCCCGCGAGCGGCGCTGGAACCAGCGGGTTAGCAGGGCCAGCGGCACGAACCCGGCCAGCACGACGCCCGCGAGGACCGGGTCGATCAGCAGGAGCAGGACGGTGATCCCGGCCAGGGACAACAGCGCGCCGAGCAGGCCGTCGAGCCCCTGCTGGAGCAGGTCGTCGATCGACTCCAGGTCGCTGGTCAGCCGGGAGATCAGCCGACCGGAGGTGTACGACTCGTGCCACTCCAGGGCGAGCCGCTGCGCGTGCCGGAACACCCGGCGGCGCAGCTCCAGCAGCACGTCCTGGCCGATCCGCCCGGACAGCAGGAGGAACGCCGCCCGCAGCCCGGCCGACGCCAACCCGCACGCCGCGTACCCGGCGACGGCCCAGGCCAACGGGGCCGGGCGTCCGGCGAGCGCGGCGGGCACCCCGGTGTCCACGGCCAGCGCGACGAGCAGCGGCCCGGCGAGCGTGACCGCGTTCTCCGCGACCAGGATCAGCAGCGCGAGCGCGACGCCCCAGCGGCGGGGCCGCAGCAGGTCGGCGACCAGCCGGCGGGCGCTGCGGGCCAGCCGGAGTCCCGCGGCCCGGGTGACCTCCTCGCTGTCGTCGCCGACCCCGCGCCACTCCAGGTCGNGCCGGGGTCGGCGCCGGGGTCCGTCGAGGTGCTCATGCCGCCCCCACCCGGTCGGCGTCCGGGCTGCTCAACAGCTCCCGGTAGGTCGCGTTCGTGGCCAGCAACGCGCGGTGCGTGCCGACCGCGGTGATCCGGCCCTCCTCCAGCAGCGCGACCCGGTCGGCCAGCTGGACGGTGGAGGGGCGGTGGGCCACCACCAGCGCCGTCACCCCGCCGAGCACGCTGCGCAGAGCGGCCTCCACCTCGGCCTCGGTGTGCACGTCCAGGGCCGAGAGGGGGTCGTCGAGCACCAGGACGGGCGGGCGGCCGAGCACGGCGCGGGCCAGCGCGAGCCGCTGCCGCTGGCCGCCGGACAGCGACAGCCCCTGCTCGCCGATCCGCGTGGCCGGGCCCCAGGGCAGTGCCTCGACGAAGCCGGCCGCGCCGGCGATCCGCAGCGCCTCCCACACGTCGTCGTCGCTCGCGTCGGGCAGGCCGAGGGCCACGTTCTCCCGCACGCTCGCGGAGATCAGCACGGGGTCCTCGAAGGCCGTGGCGACGGCCGTGCGCAGGTCCGCGAGCCGCAGCCGCCGGACGTCGACGCCGTCGAGCAGCACCGCGCCGCCGGTGACGTCGGCGAGGCGCCCGACCAGCGCGGTCAGCACGGTCTTGCCCGATCCGGTGGCGCCGACCAGGGCCATCGTCTCCCCGGGCTCCACGGTGAGGTCCACGCCGCGGAGCACCTCGGTGTCGGCTCCCTCGTGCCGGAACCGGACGCCCCGGAACTCGACCCGGCCCCGGACCGGGCCGAGCGCGACCGGCCCGGGCGGGTCCACGATCGCCGGCGCGACGTCCCGGACCTCCCAGTACCGGCGGGTCGCGGCGGCGGCGTTGCCGGCCTCGGTGAGGAGCCAGCCGAGCGAGGCGATGGGCCAGTACAGGTAGGTCATGATCGTCACGGCGGCGACCAGGGTGCCCACCGTCAGCGCGCCGGTGGCCACGCCCCAGGCACTGATCCCGAGGATCACCGCGATGGCGGCCTCGGGCAGCAGCACGAGAACGCACCACAGCGCCGCCTGCAGCCGCACCTTGCGCAGCTCCGTGCGCCGCAGCCCGCGGGCACCCACGAGGAACCGGTCGGTGATCTCGCGACCGCGGCCGAGCGCGCGCAGCACGCGGACGCCGAGCGCGGACTCCTCGACGGTCGTCGCGAGGTCGCCGTCCTGGTCCTGCGCGAGGCGGGCGACCACCGAGTAGCGGCGCTCGAGCCCCAGCGTCAGCGCGACCAGCGGCACCGCGACGACCACGACCGCCACCCCGAGCAGCCAGGACAGCGCTCCGAGGATCGCGATCCCGACCAGCGCGGTGACCGTGTTGACCACGAGGAACACCCCGGCGAACGCCAGGAAGCGGCGGATCGTGGACAGGTCCTGCACCGCGCGGGAGAGCAGCTGCCCGGAGGGCCAGCGGTCGTGGAAGGCGATCGGCAGCCGCTGCAGGTGGGCGTAGAGGTCCGCGCGCATGTCGGCCTCGATCCGGGTGGTCGGGCGGGCGACGATCCGGCGGCGCACCAGCAGCAGGACGGCCTCGGCGAGGCCCAGCGCGAGGACGCCGCCGACCAGCCAGGGCAGCGGGGAGAGGTCGCCGCGGGCGATCGGTCCGTCGACGATGCGCCGGGTGACCAGCGGGATGACCAGCGCGGCGAGGGTGGCGGCGAGGGCCGCGGCGCC
The DNA here is from genome assembly GCF_042658055.1 of Pseudonocardia lutea. NCBI lineage: Bacteria > Bacillati > Actinomycetota > Actinomycetes > Pseudonocardiales > Pseudonocardiaceae > Pseudonocardia > Pseudonocardia lutea. Next base: position 114,568 of record NZ_JBHSQK010000001.1, on the reverse strand, counting down.
CGAGCCGAGCAGGGCGCGGCGGTGCGGGCGGACGTACGGGGCGAGGCGGCGCAGCGCGGCCAGGGTCGCCGCGGGCCGGGTCGCGGCCCCCGTCGGCTCGGTCGTGGGAGGGTCCTGCGCCTGCGCGGTGTCGGGAGAGGCAGGCATGGTCTCGTCCACGCTACGAACCCGGCGCGCGGTGCGCACCCGGGTTCCGCCGCGGTTCGCCGAAGGCGGACGTGTCGATCACCGCGCGACCCTGCGCCCTGCACCCCGGTCGAGGTCGAGGCGCGGGGTCGCGGCGTGCGGGTGTCCGCGACGGTCCCGTGTAGTAGACCTGTGGGCGCAGACCCCAGCGGAAGGACCAGCGTGGACCTCAAGATCGGTTACAAGGCCTCGGCGGAGCAGTTCGGGCCCCGTGACCTGGTGGAGTACGCCGTGCGGGCCGAGGAGGTGGGCCTGGACAGCGTGTGGGTGTCGGACCACTTCCTGCCGTGGCGGCACGAGGGCGGGCACGCGCCGTCGGCGCTGACCTGGATGGCGGCGGTGGGGGAGCGCACTCGGCGGGTGCAGATCGGCACGAGCGTGACCACGCCGACGTTCCGGTACAACCCGGCGGTGATGGCCCAGACCTTCGCCACGATGGCGCTGCTCTACGACAACCGGATCATCCTCGGCGCGGGCACCGGCGAGGCGCTCAACGAGATCGCGGTCTCGGGCATGGAGTGGCCGGAGTTCAAGGAGCGGTTCGCCCGGCTGCGCGAGGCCGTGCGGCTGATGCGGGCGCTGTGGACCGACACGAACGTCGACTTCGAGGGCGACTACTACCGGCTGGTCAACGCCTCGATCTACGACCGGCCGGAGAAGCCGGTGCCGGTCTACATCGCCGCGGGCGGGCCGGTGGTGGCGCGCTACGCGGGCCGCTCCGGCGAGGGCTTCATCTGCACCTCCGGCAAGGGCATGGACCTCTACACCGAGAAGCTGATCCCCGCGGTGAAGGAGGGCGCGGAGAAGGAGTCGCGCTCCTTCGACGACATCGACCGGACCATCGAGATCAAGCTGTCCTACGACCGCGACGCCGACGCCGCGCTCGAGAACGCCCGCTTCTGGGCGCCGCTGTCGCTGACCGCCGAGCAGAAGCACACGGTCGACTCCGCGGAGGAGATGGAGCGGCTGGCCGACGAGCTGCCGATCGAGCAGGTCGCCAAGCGCTGGATCGTCGCGAGCGACCCGGACGAGGCGGTCGCGCAGATCAAGCCCTACCTCGACGCCGGCCTCAACCACCTGGTCGTCCACGGCCCCGGCCACGACCAGGAGCGCTTCCTCACCCAGTTCGCCGAGGACGTCGTCCCGAAGCTGCGCGCGCTGGCCTGAGGCCGGCCCGGTGTCGGGCGCCTCACCCGGCGTGATCGTTCCCTCCGGTCAGAGCTGACCGTTAGCCTGCCGGGGTCGACGGGGGCGGCCCCCGGGGTGAGGAGCGGTGGGATGAGCGGTGCGAGCGGGAGCCCGGTGGTGGCGCAGGACGGGCGGGTGCTGCGTTGCCGCGTGACGGCGGGGAAGGCGGGCGCGCTCGACGGTGCGGCCATGGCCGAGGTCGCGGAGGCGTTGCGCGGCCTGGGCACCGCCGAGGACGCGGCCGAGCGCGGGATCGGCGCGGTCCAGCTGGCCCACGACGGCGGCAACTTCTGCGCGGGCGGCGACGTGCGCTCCTTCGCCGCCGCGGAGGACCGCGGCACGTTCGTCCGCGAGGTCGCCGACCTGTTCCACGAGATGCTCGAGGCGTACGTCCGCTGCGCCGTGCCGACCGTGGCCGGCGTCCAGGGCTGGGCGGCCGGCGCGGGGATGAGCCTGGTGCTGGCCACGGACGTGGTCGTCGTCGGCACGTCGACGCGCGTCCGGCCCGCCTACCCCGCGATCGGGTTCTCGCCGGACGGCGGGATGAGCTGGACGCTGCCCCGGATCGTCGGGCTCGGCCGGGCCCGGCACATCCTGCTGACCGACCAGGTGCTCGGCGCCGAGGACATGCTGTCGCTGGGCATCGCGTCGGTGCTGGTCGACGACACCGAGCTGGCCGCCGAGGCGGAGGCCACGGCCTACCGCCTGGCCCAGGGCCCCACCGCGGCGCTCGGCCGGATCAAGCGGCTGCTGGCCGGGACCTTCGACCACGACCTGCGCACGCATCTCGACGCCGAGGCCGCCTCGATCGCCGCCAGCGCGGCCGGCCCGGAGGGGGCCGAGGGGCTGACCGCGTTCGGTGAGAAGCGGGCTCCGCGCTTCCACGGCTGACCCCGACGGGAGCGTCACCGGGCGGGCGGCACACGTCCCGGTTTGCCGGGAGCGGGGCCGGGGGATACCAGGCGAGGCGGCCGGACCCGGTGCGCCAGAGCCGATCCCCGGGGGCACTCCGCTCGTGAACGTGCACGGCCCGCAGGGCGATGTCCCGCCCGCGCCGCCCGCCGCCGCGACGCCCGCGTCGGCCACGACGTCGACCGCGGCGGTCGTCCGGCCGGTGCGGGTGGTGCCCGACGAGCTGCGCATCGTCCGCACGGCGGTGGCGGACGAGCTGTCCGGCATCCGCAGCGCGGTCTCCCGCTGGGGCCGGCGCGCGGGCCTGTCCGCCGACGTCCTCGTCGACCTGCTGCTCGCGGTCGGCGAGGCCGCGGCCAACGCCGTCGACCACGCCTACCGCGGCGGCCCGCCCGGTCCCGTCGAGGTCGACCTGCAGCTGCGCCGGCGCCGCACCGGCAGCGTCGTCGCCGCGCGGATCTGCGACCAGGGGCGCTGGCGGCCGGCCTCCGCCTGCGAGGTCCGGGACCGGGGGCGCGGGCTGCCGATGATCCGGGCGCTGGCGGCGCACCTCGAGGTGGTCGCCACCGGCCGCGGCACCGAGGTCTGCCTCGAGCTCGCGCTCGGCGACTGAGTCCTCCCACCGACACCCGGGAACGCCGGAACCCCGGCCGCGGGGCGACCGGGGTTCTTCCGGAGCAGGGGTGGCGCGGCGGGGCTCAGCGGCCGGGCACCGAGCCGCCGGCAACCAGGCGCCGCGGGGCGCCGGGACTCGCCGGACGGGCGGCGCGCAGGCCCGGCAGGACCACCGCCGACCGCTGCGCGGGGCGGCGGAACCCGCTCATGCCGGGTCGCATCGGCCAGGCGCCGGCGGGCGGGAACAGGCCCTCCAGGCCCGCGCTCTCCGGGCCGACGCTGGTGCGCAGCAGCTCGTGGAACGCGTCGTACTGGGCGACCGCCTCGACGACGTCGCCCTTCGCCAGCAGCGCCTCGATCAGGGCCCGGCGGGCGCTCTCCCGGCTGGGGGCGGCGGCCACGGCGATCTCGGCGGTCCGCACGGCGTCGGCGAACAGGCCGGCCGCGGTGAGCTTGAGGGAGACCTCCTCCAGCGCGGCGAGCCGGAGCTGGCGGAAACGTTCGCGCTCGACGGCGATCCACGGGGAGGTCCAGGCGGGCAGGATGTCCTCGGTCAGCAGGTCGACCGCGGGGCGCTCGGTCAGGCGGCCGCCGCCGGAGAAGGCACGGACCAGGAGCATCGCGTCGGACAGGTCGACCTCGACCTCGTCGGCGAGGGCCAGCGGGGCGTCCTCGTCGCGCGGGTCGCCGGCGAGCAGCCCGGGTACGTCGATCCCGCCCACCGCCTCGGCGAGCAGCCGGTGGGCGGCCTCGGCCGGGACACCCGGCCAGAGGTCGGCGGCGAGGCCCGCCCGCCCCTGCGGCCGCCGGTGCACGGCCAGATAGGCGACGACGCGGCGGGAGTCCACGCCCAGCGGCACCGTGGTGCCGTCCGAGGTGAGACCGAACGAGCCGAGCACCGTGATGCGGTGGCCCGGACACTCCGTGAGGGATCGGCGGTGACCGTCAGACATGGTTATCCCGAGTTCTGGTGGTGCTCGAATGGTGACCCGTGGGCACGCCTCGTGGGCCCGTGCCGCCGAACAGTGTTCTCCCGACGGCGCGGATTGCCAAGGGGCTGTTTCGTCACAGTTACGATCTGCGCGTACCTAATTGACAAACCGCAGGTGAAGCCGTAAGGGTGACGCCCGGCGACGATCTTAACGCACCTCCTCGGGAGCCTCTCGGCGGGGGCCGCACGTGATCAGGGCGGGCCGGGCTCAGGGTGTCGCGTGCAACCGCACGTGCGTGCCGGAGCGGTCCTGCCAGACGTGCAGCAGGTCGCAGAGCTGGCGCGCGATCCACACCCCACGCCCCCGGGGCTCGGCCGGGTGCGGCGCGGTCAGGCCGGGCAACGGCTCCTCGAGCTCGCCGGCGTCGTGCACCTCGCAGACCAGCCCGCCCGTCGTCGCCCACAGGTGGATCTCGGCCTGCGGCGCCCCGTGCTCGACGGCGTTCGTGGCGATCTCGTTGACCGCGAGCACCAGGTCCTCGGACCGGACCGGGTCGAACCCCAGCGCCGGCGCGAGCCGCGCGACCATCCGGCGCACCTCGTGCAGCTGCCAGGAGTTGTACCGGTAGGTGACGTCCGGCGGGCCCAGGACCAGCGGCGCCGCGCGCTCCCGCCCGCGCAGGACCTCCAGCGGGCAGCGGTGCTCCGGGTTGGGCACCGGCGTGCCGCCCTGCCGCACGTACGGGTGGTTCGCGCGGGCGCCCTCGAGCACCTCCAGGTGCAGCGGCCACGCCGGGTAGAGGCACACGAGGTCCACGGGCAGGTCCGCCAGCGAGACGTTGAGCGCGGCGTCGAGCTCGGTCCAGTACCCGCCGTCGACGCCGTCGTGCACCGGGTCGTGCCCGCACAGCACGGTCACGCCCGCGTCGCTCTGCACGAGTGCGCGCAGCTCCCGGGCCCACGTCGCCGCCGTGGTCTGCCCCGACCCGCCGGACGGACCGTACGGTGCCGTCAGCGCGACCACGCCCGCGTGCCCGACCGCCTCGAACACGGCCGTCTCGACGGCGGCCGGCAGGGCGACCGCGAGCTGCTCGCCGCGGCGCACGGTGGCCCGGGCGAACGCGACGGCGCGCGCCAGCTGGTCCGCCGGCCCGTCGTGGAACTCCACGGCGTGCCGCAGCCGGGTGTGCGCGGGGACGCGGGACTCGACCTTCACGCCCCGGCCCCCTCGGTGGCGGGCTCGCGCGCGGGCCCGCCGTCCACCAGGCGGGGCGACGGGCCCGGGTCGGGCTCCTCCGGCCGGTCCTCCGGCGCCGCCTCCGCGACCCGCCGCTCGCGCGGGCCGTGCGGCTCGTCGGGCACACCGGGCAGCCGGGCGGGGGGCCGGGCCTCGCGGACCACGAGCTGGGTCGCGAACGGCGCCCCGCACCGGTCGAGTACCCGCTGGACCCCGGGCCGGACGTCGGCCAGCACCAGGCGGTGGCTGCTCGGGAACTCCTCCGCCGCGTGCACCAGCGCGACGGCGCCGGCGACGTCGAGGAACCGCAGCGACGCCAGGTTGAGCTCGATGTCCATGGGTGCGTCGGCCGACCGCAGCGCCCGGTCCAGCGTGTCCGTGATCAGCTTGTGGATCACGGGCCGGTTGCTGTGGTCGGCCTCGCCGGCCAGCCGCACCGCGGTGACCCCGGTCTGGGTGATCCGCAACAGCCCGTCGTCGTAGGCGGCGGGGGAGCTGAGCTCCTCGCGGTGCGCCGCGCGCATCCGCTCGATCTGCTCGGTGGTGTAGTGCCCGTGGTCGTAGAGGCACAGCGCCGCCAGCCGGCGCTCCCGGACGACCTCGTCGAGCGCGGCGTCGTACGCCGTCATCGGGATCCCGACGGGCGCCGCGGCCCCGTAGCTCATCTGGCCGGTCATCCGGAAGCCCGACCAGCCCTGGGCGACGGACCCGTCGACGTAGGAGTGCAGCAGGGCCCGCGCGTCGGCGACCGGCGAGCGGAAGGTGCCGCGGGTGACGTCCGCGGGCACGACCTGCAGCTGTCCGCTGCGGAGCGCGGCGGCGACCGGCATCCGGTCCTCGGTCAGCCGCTCGAGCACGCGCTCCGAGGTGCCGTCGTCGAAGTAGACGACCTTCTCGTTGCGGCGCAGCCCGCCGGAGAGGAAGCGGGCGGTGAGCTCCCAGAGCTGCTCGTCGCTGACGGGCACGGCGCAGGCGTGATCGCCGGACGCCAGATCCTCCGCCGCTCGCACGCTCATGTCTCTCGCTCGCTGCTCGTGACCAGGCCGCCACCCTACGGCCGCGACCGGGGGTCATCCGTCCCGCGATCGGGGGTACCCGCGCCGAAGCGACACGACACCGCGACGAACGGCCCGCCCGGCGGTCGCGATCACGGGACCAGCGGCGGGACCTGCGCGGCGACCAGGTGCGGACCGGGTTCGGCGGCGGCCCGACGCAGCGCGCCGGCCAGCTCCTCGGCCGTCTCCGCCCGGACGGCGGGGACACCCATCCCGGTGGCGAGGGCGACGAAGTCCAGCCGCGGCGCGCCCAGGTCGAGCAGCGACCGGGCGGGGGAGTCCGCGGGGAGGGACGCGCCGACGCCGAGCAGCTCGCCGCGCAGGATCGCGTAGGCGCCGTTGTCGTAGAGCACCGTGGTGATGTCCAGGTTCTCCCGCGCGTGCGTCCACAGCGCGGAGATCGTGTACATCGCGCTGCCGTCGGCCTGCAGGCACCACACGGGCCGGTCCGGGCACGCCACCGCGGCCCCGGTGGCCGCCGGGAGGCCGAACCCGATGGCGCCGCCGGTCAGCGTGAGCCAGTCGTGCCGCGGCGACCCGGCCGTGGCCTGCGGCAGGCTCGCGCCGGAGGTGACCGACTCGTCGACCACGATCGCGCCCTCGGGCAGCAGGGCGCCGACGACCTCGGCGGCGGACTGCACGGTCAGCGGGCCGGTCGGCAGCGCCGGCGGGATAGCCGCGGCGCGCGGCACGTCCGTGACCTCCGCGGCCACCAGGTCGGCCAGCGCCTCCAGGGCGATCGCGCCGGCCGCACCGATCTCGGCGACCCGGTGCACGGCGGCGCCCTCGGGCACCAGGTCGCCGCGCTTGCCCGGATAGCCGAAGAAGGTCACCGGCGAGGCCGCGCCGGCGAGCACCAGGTGCGCGGTCCCGGCCAGCTGCTCACGCGCGACGTCGCCGGGGTAGGCGAGCCGGGTGATCGGCGGGACGCCGGCGCCGCGCTCCAGCCGGGTGGGGAAGCACTCGGCGAGCACCCGGGCGCTCGTCGCCGCCGCGATGCGGTGCGCCGCGACCAGGCCACGCTCCCGCAGCCCGGTGCCGCCGACGAGCAGGATGCAGGGCTCGCCGGACCGGAGCGCCTTGGCCGCGGACTCCAGGGCGTCGGCGTCGAGCGCCCCGCGGCCCGGTTCGACCGGCGGCGCGAGGACGCCGGGCTCGAGCCCGGCGGCCGAGGTCCAGGCGACGTCGGCCGGGACGAGCAGGGTGGAGACGGCGGGGGGTGGGCCGAGCGCCGCCGCGACGGCGTCCGCCGTGTCCCGGCCCAGGTCGGCGGTGGCGACGCTGCGGTGCACCCGGGCGGACACGGTGCCGGCCAGGGCGTCGACGTCCGACTCGAGCGGGGCGTCGAGCGGCTTGTGGTCCAGCGCGTGGTCGCCGACGACGTTGACCACCGGGGTGCCGGCCCGCCGCGCGTTGTGCAGGTTGGCGGTGCCGTTGGCGAGGCCGGGCCCGAGGTGCAGCAGCGTGGCCGCCGGCTTGTCCGCCATCCGGGCGTACCCGTCCGCGGCGCCGGTCGCGACCCCCTCGAACAGCGTCAGCACGGCGCGCATCCGCGGCTCGGCGTCGAGCGCCGCCACCAGGTGCATCTCGGACGTGCCGGGGTTGGCGAAGCAGACGTCGACGCCGGCGTCGACCAGGGTGCGCAGCAGCACCTGCGCGCCCGTACGGTCGCCGGTGTCCCCGCCGGTGTCCCCGCCGGTGGTCTCCGCGGCCGGCTCGGTTCCTGTCTCGGGTCCTGCCATGCCGCGACGTTACCCGGCGGTCAGGAGCGGTTCGTGGTGACGGCCACGTCGGTGTGCGGGTTGCCCTTGATGGTCTGCAGCACCACGCAGTAGCGCTCGGTGAGCCTGATCAGGCTCGCGACCTGCTCCTCGTCCGCGGTGGTGTCGAGCGCGAAGGACAACCGGACGTCCCGGAACCCGACCGGCGCCTCCTTGTCGACGCCGAGCGTGCCGCGGAAGTCCAGGTCGCCCTCGGCGCGCACGGTGCCCGAGACCTCCAGGCCCATCGACGTCGCCACGGCCCGCAGGGTCACCCCGGCGCAGGCCACCAGGGCCTCGAGGAGCATGTCCCCGGAGCAGAGCTGGGTGCCGTCGCCGCCGGTGGCCGGGTGCAGCCCGGCCTCGGCCAGCGCCGTCGCGGTCCGGACCCGGCAGGCCACGCCGGTGCCGTCGAGCTCGCCGTCGGCGTGCAGCGTGACCACGGCCGAGGCCGGGTCCTCCTTGTACTGCTTCTTCAGCGGGGTCTGCACGTCGCGCAGCCGGGTGGCGTCCATGGGGCCATCGTCGCCCGCGGGCGGGCGGATCTCCACCGGTACCCTCCCCGTCGTGACAGGGGTGATCGGGCCGGAGCGCGTGCTCACCGTCCCCAACCTGCTGAGCGTGCTGCGGCTCGCCGGCGTCCCGCTGTTCCTCTGGCTGCTGCTCGGGCCGCACGCCGACGGCTGGGCGATCCTCGTCCTCGCCGTCGGGGGGGTCACCGACTGGGCGGACGGCAAGCTGGCCCGGCTGCTGGACCAGTACTCGCGGCTCGGCGAGCTCCTCGACCCCGCCGTCGACCGGCTCTACATCCTCTCGGCGCTGATCGCGCTGGGGGTGCGCGAGGTCGTGCCGTGGTGGGTCGTGGTGGTGCTCGTGGGCCGCGACCTCGTGCTCGGGGTCTGCGTGTCCGTGCTGCGCCGCAACGGCTACGGCCCGTTCCCGGTGGTGTACCTGGGCAAGGCGGCCACCTTCCTGCTGCTCTACGCGTTCCCGCTCCTGCTGCTGGGCACCCGGACCGGGTTCTGGGGCGAGCTCGCCCGGCCGTTCGGGTACGCCTTCGCGGCCTGGGGCGTGGCCCTCTACCTGTGGTCCGGGCTGCTCTACCTCACGCAGTTCGTGCTGGCGATGCGCGCGGGCCCGGTCCGCTCTGACCGATCACGACCCGAGGGCTAGGCTGCGCAGCGTGACTGCCGAACGGACCGCCACACCGGACGACCTGCGGTACACCGAGGCCCACGAATGGGTCCGGGTCCTCGACGGCGACCGGGTGCGGGTCGGGGTCACCGACCACGCCCAGGAGCAGCTCGGCGACGTCGTGTTCGTGCAGCTCCCGGCGGTGGGCGACACCTTCGCGCAGGGCGACGCGCTCGGCGAGGTGGAGTCGACCAAGTCCGTCTCGGACATCTACGCCCCGCTCGCGGGCGAGGTCGTGGCCGTGAACACGGCCCTGGAGGACAACCCGGAGCTGATCAACTCCGCCGCCTACGGCGAGGGCTGGATCGTCGAGCTGGAGCTCGGCGGGTCCGGTGCCGACGAGGTCGCGGGCCTGCTCGACGCGGCCGCCTACCGGCAGCTCGTCGAGGGCGCCTGAGAGCCGTCCCCCGGCCCCCGCGCACGCCCCCGGCACGATAGGTTCGGGCGGCCGTGCCGAGGCGGCCCGCACGACAGCAATCCCCCGCGGCGCCCGAGCGGCGCGGCCGGGACCGCACCACGCAGGAGGAGACCCCGAGGTGAGCACGAACGACGGGCCCGGCGTCCCGCCGGAGCGTTCCCCGGAGACCACGTCGGTCTTCCGGGCGGACTTCCTGGCCGACGTCGAGCCGCCGGCCCAGGAGCAGCCGGTCTCGGGGGTCGACGCGTTGCCTCCGGGCTCGGCGCTGCTCGTCGTCCGCCGCGGCCCGAACGCGGGATCGCGCTTCCTGCTGGACCGGCCGACCACGAGCGCGGGCCGGCACCCGGACAGCGACATCTTCCTCGACGACGTCACCGTCTCCCGGCGGCACGCGGAGTTCCGCCGGGACTCCGGCGAGTTCGTCGTGGTCGACGTCGGCAGCCTCAACGGGACCTACGTCAACCGGGAGCCGGTCGACACGGCCGTCCTCGCCAACGGCGACGAGGTCCAGATCGGCAAGTTCCGGCTCGTCTTCCTCACGGGGTCCGAGGCCGGGGCGGAGGGCTGATCGGGCGCGGTGGCGTTGCGGGGCGGAAAAGTCACGCCCGACGCCCGTCCGGAGGCGCGCGAAGCACCGGTCGCGCGTGTAGCGTCGAGGATGTCGGACCCCAGGGTGAGGAGGCGGGCGCATGAGCGAGATGCGCGTCGTGGGAGTCAGGGTCGAACTGCCCGCCAACCAGCCCATCCTCCTGTTGCGGGAGACGCAGGGCGACCGCTACCTGCCGATCTGGATCGGCTCGGTGGAGGCCACCGCGATCGCGCTGGAGCAGCAGGGGGTCAAGCCCGCCCGTCCGCTGACCCACGACCTGTTGAAGGACGTGATCGGCGCGCTCGGGCGGCGGCTGGAGCAGGTGCGGATCACCGATCTTCAGGAGGGCACGTTCTACGCCGAGCTGATCTTCGACGGCGGGATCACCGTGTCCGCGCGGCCGAGTGACTCGGTGGCGCTCGCGCTCCGCGTCGGGGTGCCGATCCACGCCGACGAGAGCGTGCTCTCGGAGGCCGGGCTGGTCATCCCGGACGAGCAGGAGGACGAGGTCGAGAAGTTCCGCGAGTTCCTCGACTCCGTCTCGCCCGAGGACTTCCGGGGAGCCCAGCCGGGCTGATCCCGGGTCGTGCGAAGGCCGATCGGGGGCCCTCGTGATCGTCGCTCCCGGTCGTCGGAAGGGCCCTGGTGGGGCGTCCACCCCCCTCGGGGATACGGCCGATCGCCGACACGCCCGGGTGAGCAGGGTGTGCGGCGGCGTGGCGCGTTGACCGTCGGCGTCCGCGCGCTTACCGTCGGCTCCGTCAACAGGTGAGTGGGCGTCGGGACAGGAGGTCCCGACCGGCGGAGGGAGTGCCGTGGACGGGTCGTCGTCGTCCGACGGGCCCGAGCAGGGCGAGCTCTTCCCGGACCCGCTGGTCGGAGAGGGCCTCGACGGCCTGCCGGACCAGCTCGTCGGGTTCCGTGGCCCCACCGCCTGCCAGGTCGTCGGCATCACGTACCGACAGCTGGACTACTGGGCCCGAACCGGGCTCGTCGTGCCGTCGATCCGCGGGGCCGCGGGCTCCGGGTCGCAGCGCCTCTACTCGTTCAAGGACGTCCTGGTCCTGAAGGTCGTCAAGCGCCTGCTCGACGCCGGGGTCTCCCTGCAGAACATCCGGGTCGCGGTCGAGCACCTGCGCCGGCGGGGGATCCGGGACCTGGCCCAGATCACCCTCTTCTCGGACGGCACCACCGTCTACGAGTGCACCTCGCCCGAGGAGGTCGTCGACCTGCTGCAGGGCGGCCAGGGCGTGTTCGGCATCGCCGTCTCCGGCGCGATGCGCGAGATCAGCGGCTCGATCAAGGACTTCCCGATGGAGCGCGCCGACGGCGGATCCGTCGACGAGGCCCCCGAGGACGAGCTCTCCCGCCGCCGCGCCCGCCGCGCCATCAGCTGACGCACCCGCGCGCGGCCCGCTCCTGACCCTCGCCGGTCGCCGCACCGCCGTCGAGATGAACGCGAGGGCTGTTCGATCATGTTGTGCGAGCCCTGATGTTCATCTCGAGACTCGGCGGGTCCGAGGTCCGCACGTACACGTCGGGCAGCACGCGGCGGAACCGCGGCCCGCGCAGGGCTCCCCGGGTGAGCAGACCGGCCCGTATCGCCCACGACCCGCGGAACGCCGTCGGCCAGCCCGGCACCTCCGGGCGCGTCCGCCTCGTCATCTTGCTGATCATGGCTTGTGGCTGTTCCGGCCGGGGCCGGTTCGACTCAACTCGCGGTCGAGATGAACGTCAGGGTCGTTCCGCGGGCCCTGAACGACCCTGACGGTCATCTGGACGTGCGGAGTGATCGGGCGGCCCGGCGTCAGGGCGCGAGGCGTCGTGCAGTCCGCCCAGGGGCGTGCGGGACGGGTCCCGGTCAGGCGGCGGGGCGGAAGGGGTCGTGCTCCGCGAGGAGCTTCTCCAGCCGCGCCTGGTCCACCCGGTTGACCACGGTGAGGCGCTCCTGCTTGTCCCGCACCGTCTTGGCGAGGGTGAAGGCCGAGGTCGTCACGTAGAGGACGGACACGGCCAGGAAGGCCCGCACCCAGGGATCGGCGGGCAGGTAGATCACGCCCACGGTCACGGCGGCGAGCGAGACCGCGAAGGACGCCACCGCCTGCAGGTGGAAGGCCGCGGTGGTGGAGGGGACGGGGCCGGGGCTGCGGTCCGAGCTGCTCATACGGCGAGTCTGGCGGTGATCCCGGCCCGCTTCCTCGGTGGAACTACGGGGTCCGGCGCTACCCTTGGCGGGTAGTCGCCGATCCTGCGCGGGAGAGACCCGGCCGAACTCGGGCCGGGCGCCGAAGGAGCAACTCCTCCCCGGAACCTCTCAGGCACCCGAGACCGCGCGGGTGAGACGCCTCTGGAAAGCGACGCCGGCCTGCCGGCGTCCGCCGACGGGGAAAGCCCGGCCCTGGCCGGGTGAATCTCTCAGGCACCCGGGGTACCCGGGTGGGGACAGAGGGGGAGGGCAGCACGACCCGCATGCCGTCCTGCCCGCCGCCCGAAAGGTCGTCCCCGTGACCGACGCGCCCGTTCCGTCCCCCGGTACCCCCTCCCTGGCCGAGCTCGAGGCGGGGGTGCCCTTCGCCGACCGGCACATCGGGCCCCGGCCGGCCGAGCTGGAGCGCATGCTCGCCGCGATCGGCGTCGGCTCGCTGGAGGAGCTGGCCGACCGCGCGCTGCCGCCGAGCATCCGCGACACCGGCGCGGTGCCGACCACGATCCCGGCGCCGGCGTCGGAGACCGCGATGCTGGCCGAGCTGCGCGGACTCGCCGCCCGCAACACCGTGACCGTCCCGATGATCGGTCTGGGCTACGCGGGCACGGTCACCCCGCCGGTGATCCGCCGGCACGTCCTGGAGAACCCGGCCTGGTACACGGCGTACACGCCCTACCAGCCGGAGATCAGCCAGGGCCGGCTGGAGGCGCTGCTGGCCTTCCAGACCATGGTCGCCGACCTGACCGGGCTTCCCGTGGCCGGCGCCTCGCTGCTGGACGAGGCGACGGCGGCCGCCGAGGCCATGACCCTGCTGCGGCGGGCGGGCAAGGCGAAGAGCCCGCGCTTCGTGGTCGACGCCGACACCCTCCCGCAGACGGTCGACGTGCTGCGGACCCGCGCCGAGCCGCTCGGCATCGAGCTCGTCGTCGCCGACCTGGGCCGGGGCCTGCCCGAGGGCGAGCTGTTCGGCCTGTTGCTCTCGTACCCGGGCGCGTCCGGCCGGATCGCCGACCCCCGGGCGTTGATCGAGGAGGCCCACGCGCGCGGCGGCCTGGTCGCGGTGGCCGCGGACCTGCTCGGGCTGACCCTGCTCACCCCGCCCGGCGAGCTCGGGGCGGACGCCGCCGTCGGCACCACCCAGCGCTTCGGCGTGCCGCTCGGCTTCGGCGGCCCGCACGCCGGCTTCCTCTCGGTGCGCCAGCAGTTCGCCCGGCAGCTGCCGGGCCGGCTGGTCGGCGTGTCCCGGGACGCGGACGGCAACCCCGCCCTGCGCCTGGCCCTGCAGACCCGCGAGCAGCACATCCGGCGGGAGAAGGCGACGTCGAACATCTGCACCGCGCAGGTGCTGCTCGCCGTCGTCGCCGCCTGCTACGCGATCTACCACGGGCCGGAGGGGCTGACCCGGATCGCCCGGCGCACCCACCGGATGGCCGCGGTGCTGGCCGCGGGGCTGCGCGCGGGCGGCGTCGAGGTCGCGCACGAGAACTTCTTCGACACCGTGGTGGCACGGGTGCCGGGCCGGGCGGAGGCGATCGCCGACGCGGCGCACGCGGTGGGGATCTCCGTGCGCCGCATCTCCGCCGACGAGCTGGGCCTGGCCTGCTCCGAGCTGACCACGACCGCGCACCTCCGGGCGTTGTGGGAGGCGTTCGGCGTCGAGGCCGACGTGTCGGAGCTCGACGGCGCCACCTCCGACGCCCTGCCCGCCGACCTGCGGCGGGAGTCGGAGTTCCTGACCCACCCGACCTTCCACGAGCACCGCTCCGAGACCGCGCTCATGCGGTGGCTGCGCCGGCTCGCCGACGCCGACCTCGCGCTCGACCGCACGATGATCCCGTTGGGCTCCTGCACCATGAAGCTCAACGCGACCGCCGAGATGGAGCCGATCACCTGGCCGGAGTTCGCGGAGCTGCACCCCTTCGCCCCCGCGGAGGACAGCGAGGGGACCCGGGAGATGATCGCGCAGCTCGAGCGGTGGCTCGCCGAGCTGACCGGCTACGCCGCGGTCTCGGTGCAGCCCAACGCCGGCAGCCAGGGCGAGCTGGCCGGGCTGCTGGCCATCGCGGCCTACCACCGCTCGCGCGGCGAGGCCGGCCGCACGGTCTGCCTGATCCCGTCGAGCGCGCACGGCACCAACGCGGCGTCGGCGGTCATGGCGGGGATGCGCGTCGTCGTGGTGGCGACCGACGCGGCCGGCGACGTCGACCTGGACGACCTGCGCGCCAAGATCGCGGAGCACGGCGCGGCCCTCGCCGCGCTGATGATCACCTACCCGTCGACGCACGGCGTGTACGAGGCGGAGGTCCGTGAGGTCTGCGCCGCGGTGCACGAGGCGGGCGGCCAGGTCTACGTCGACGGGGCCAACCTGAACGCGCTGCTCGGGCTCGCGCGGCCCGGCGCGTTCGGCGGCGACGTCAGCCACCTGAACCTGCACAAGACCTTCTGCATCCCGCACGGCGGCGGCGGCCCGGGCGTCGGGCCGGTGGCCGTGGCCGAGCACCTCGCGCCGTTCCTGCCCGGCCGCGGGGAGGTCGGACCGGTGTCGGCCGCGCCGTACGGCAGCCCCGGCGTGCTGCCGATCTCCTGGGCGTACATCCGGATGATGGGCCTCGAGGGACTGCGGCGGGCCACCCTCACCGCGGTCGCCGCGGCCAACTACGTGGCCGCCCGGCTCGGCGAGCACTACCCGGTGCTCTACGCCGGCCGGGACGGGGCGGTCGCCCACGAGTGCATCCTCGACCTGCGGGGGATCACCAAGGAGTCCGGCGTGACGGTCGACGACGTCGCCAAGCGCCTCGCCGACTACGGCCTGCACGCCCCGACCATGTCCTTCCCGGTCGCCGGCACGCTCATGGTCGAGCCGACCGAGAGCGAGGACCTCGCGGAGATCGACCGGTTCGTCGACGCGATGATCGGGATCCGGGACGAGATCCGCCGGGTGCAGGCGGGGGAGTGGCCGGTCGACGACAACCCGCTGCGCGGCGCCCCGCACACCGCCGCCTGCCTGGTGGACAAGTGGGACCATCCGTACCCGCGCGACCTCGCGGCCTACCCGACGGGTGCCGTGCCCGGGGTGCACGACCGCAAGGTCTGGCCGCCGGTCCGGCGCATCGACCAGGCGCACGGCGACCGCAACCTGGTCTGCTCCTGCCCGCCGATCGAGGCCTACACCTCCTGACCCGCCGCACCACCACCGAGCGACCGGCGCTCTCGCTCGACACTCAGGTAGGAGCGAGAGTGCCGTTCACCGGGTCCAGGAGGGTGGTGCAGAGGTCGACGAGGCGGGCGCGGAGCGGCGCGGCGCGCTCGGCGACGGCCTGCTGGGCGCGGGCGTACTCGGCGCGGCCCTCGGGTGTCTCGATCCGGACGGGGGCGTAACCGCGGTCGGCCAGGTCGTAGGGACTGGCCCGCATGTCCAGCTCGCGGACCTCGGTGGCCAGCGCGAAGCAGTCGCCCAGCAGCTCGGCCGGGGTGGCCGGGAGCAGCTTGTACGCCCACTTGTAGAGGTCCATGGTCGCGTGCAGGCAGCCCGGCTGCTCCAGGGCGACCTGGTCCTCGCGGGCCGGCTGGAGCCGGTTGAGCGGGCGGGCGGCCGCGGTGAAGAAGCGGAACGCGTCGTGGTGCGTGCAGGTCACCGGCAGCGATTCGACGACGGCGTCCGTGCCGGCCGCGCCGAGGCGCAGCGGCACCGCGCCGTGCCGTGGCCGGTCGGTGCGGTAGACCATCGCCCACTCGTGCAGCCCGAAGCAGCCGTAGCGGGCGGGCCGAGCGGCCGTCGCCGAGGCGAGGCCGTGCACGAAGCCCGCGGTCCGGTGCAGGCGTTCGGGCAGCAGGGCGGGGTCCAGGACCACCCCCGCGCCGTCGGGCCGGTAGCCGGGCCGGCCCGTGAACTCGCGGGCGTCGCCGAGCAGGCGCACGCCCGGGCCGGGGTGCCACTGCTCGAGCTGGGCGGGCCGCAGCGAGTAGTAGGTGAAGAGGAAGTCCTGCACGGGGTGGGCCTCCCCGCGGCGGCGGCGCTCGCGGTGCGGGAGGGTCCAGCGCTCCATCCGGGTGCGGTGGGCGGCGGCGCGGGCGCGCCATTCCTCCTCGCGCAGCTCCTCGGTCACCACGTGCCGCAACGGTACCCGGGAGGATCTCCGCAGTCGCCGGGGGCCGTGCGGGTCGCCCGCCCCGGCAGGGGCGGTGGCTCACGCGACGTCGCGGCTGCCCGGGCCGCCGTCCTCCACCCCGAACACCACGATCCGCGTCGGGTGGATGCGGATCACCCCCGGCTTGACGCCCGGGAAGGCGGTCACCGGGTGGACGTCCGGCAGGGCCTCGGCGCGGCCCCGGATCTCCAGCGACCGTGGCCGGCGGCTGCCGGGCCGGCCCTCGTCGTCGACCAGCAGGGCGACGCGGCCGTCCCGCTGCACGTTGCGCCACTTCTGCGTGGAGGGGTTGTCGAGGCCGGGCACGTCGACCGTGCCGGCCTCGGCGTCGACCAGGAAGCCGACCGCCTTCACCTGCGGCGACCCCGACCTCGACAGGGTCGCGAGACGGCCGGTCCGGGCGGTGGTCAGGAACTCCAGCTCGGCGTCGGTGAAGATGCTCATGCCGCCGAGCCTGCGACCTGAAGCCGGGTCGAGGTCAAGCCTCGCTGGTGTGCGTGGCGTCCCGGACCGTGCCGACGTAGTGCTCGATCAGGTCCTCCATGGCCACCATGCCGACCGTGGCGCCCACGCGGTCCACGGCCCGGGCCAGGTGGGCGCGGGTGGTGCGCAGGGCGGCGACCGCCTCGTCGAGCCGGGCGTCGGCGGGCACCTCGGGCAGGCCGCGCACCCGGGTGAGCGGGATGACGGCGTCGGGATCGTCGATCACGTCGAGCACGTCCTTGACGTGCAGGTACCCGGTGAAGCGGCCGTCCGGGGCGCGCAGCGGGAAGCGCGAGAAGCCGGTCTGCTCCACCGCCCGCTGCACGTCGCCGACCCGTGGCCGGACCGGCAGCGAGACGAGCTCCGCGGCGGGCACCAGCACGTCCCCGACGGTGGCCTCGGCGTTGCGCAGCGTGCGGGAGATCCGGGTGGACTCCTCGTCGTCGAGCAGGCCCTCGCGGCGGGAGTCGGCGATCATCTCCGACAGCTCGCCGGAGGTGAACGCGGTCTCCAGCTCGTCCTTCGGCTCGATCCGCAGCGCCCGCAGGGTGAGGTTGGCCAGGTGGTTGAACAGGTCGATGAAGGGCCGCATCACCGTGGTGAACAGGAGGAACGGCGGCACGAGCAGGATCGCCGCGCGCTCCGGGCCCGCGATCGAGATGTTCTTGGGCACCATCTCGCCGAGCAGGATGTGCGCCACCGACACCAGCGCGAGCGAGAGCGCGAAGGCGATCGGGTGCAGCGCGGCCTCCGGCAGGCCGGCCCACTCCAGCGGGGCCTCGATGAAGTGCGCCACCGCGGGCTCGCCGAGCCGGCCGAGCAGCAGCGAGGCGATCGTGATGCCGAGCTGGGACGCCGCGAGCATGCGGGCGAGGTCCGCGCTCGCCTTCAGGACCGTACCGGCGCCGGAGACCCCGCTGTCGGCCATCGCCTCCAGCCGGTCCTTGCGCGCGCTGATCAGCGCGAACTCCGCCATCACGAAGAACGCGTTGGCGCCGAGCAGCAGGATCGCCGCGAGGACGGCGAGCAGGTCGCTAGCCACGGGCCACCGCCTCGGGCGCCGGCCGCGCGAGCCGCAGCTCGGCCACGCGGTTGCGGTCGCGGCGCATCACGGTGACCCGCCAGCCGTCGACGGAGACGTCGTCGCCGACGTCCGGGATCCGGCCCAGCTTCTCCAGCACCATCCCCGCCAGGGTCTCGTAGTCGCCCTCGGGCATGTGGAAGCCGGTGGCCTCGACGACCTCGTCGGCGCGCATCAGCCCGGACACGAGCCAGCTGTCGCGGCCGAGCGGACGCACCCGGGCCTGCTCGGCGCGGTCGTGCTCGTCCCGGACGTCGCCGACGATCTCCTCGATCAGGTCCTCGAGGGTGACCAGCCCCGCCGTGCCGCCGTACTCGTCGACGACGACGGCGGTCTGCAGCCCGGACTCGCGCAGCCGGGAGAGCAGCTCGTCGCCGTCGAGGGAGGCGGGGACGATCTCGGCGGCCTGGACGAGGTCGCGCACCGGGGTGCTCGCCCGCGCGCGCGGCTCGACCCCGAAGGCCTGCTTGACGTGCACGAGCCCGAGCACGGCGTCCGGGTCGCCGTCGTGCACCGGGAAGCGGGAGTGCCCGCTGCGCCGGGCGAGGGCGACGAGGTCGGCGACCGAGTCCGCGGCGTCGAGCGCGTCGACCCGCACGCGCGGGGTCATCAGGTCCTCGGCGACCCGGTCGGTGAACCGCAGCGACCGGTCGAGCAGCGCCGCGGTGCCCTCGTCGATCGTGCCGTGCTCGGCGCTGGACCGGACCAGGGAGCTGAGCTCGTGCGGCGACCGGGCCGACCGCAGCTCCTCGGCGGGTTCGACGCCCAGCCGGCGGACGATGGCGTTGGCCGAGCTGTTGAGCAGGTCGATCAGCCAGCGGAAGGCGTGCGCGAACCCGCTCTGCAGCCAGACGACCGCGCGGGCGGTCTCCAGCGGCCGGGCGATCGCGATGTTCTTGGGCACCAGCTCGCCGAACACCATCGACAGCGTGGTCGCGATGACCAGCGAGGCGATCGTGGCCGCACCGGCCGCGATCCCCTCGGACACGCCGACGGCCTGCAGGCCCGGCCGGATGAGCTCGGCGATCGCGGGTTCGGCGATGTAGCCGGTGGCCAGGGTGGTCACGGTGATGCCGAGCTGGCTGCCGGAGAGCTGGAAGGACAGGGAGCGGTGCGCGCGCTGCACGGCCCGGGCCCGGCGGTCGCCGACGGCCGCGACGTGCGAGTCGACCTGGCTGCGCTCCAGCGCGGTCAGGGAGAACTCCGACGCGACCGACACCGCGGTGCCCAGCGTGAGGGCGACGACGGCCAGCAGGCCGAGGAGGGAGAGGAGGACGGTCACCGGCACCACCGGTGCGGGTGGCGGGCGGGGAGCGGGCGACGTCCCCCGGATCGGTGCAGCCGGGCCGGGCCCGGCTCGCTACTGCCTGACGGTCCTGCGGACGCGGACGGCAACGGGTCTCCTGTCGGGCTCGGGTGCACGCGCCACGGACGGCGGTACCGGCGGCGCTCGCCCGAGTCTAGGGCGACCGGTGCCGTCCCGCCCCCGGCAGTGGCCGCGTGCACGACGCGTTTCCTCCGGACGGACCCGAGCGGGCCCGGCCCTCGAGGGTCACGGGCACGAGGTCCGCCGGCAGGGCGGGCCGTGCGGCGGCCACCGAGGTGCCGAGGAACCCGGCGACGTCGGCGGCGGAGGCGGGCGCGAAGAGGTGGTGCGGATCGCGCCACGGGCGGCGGCGTCCACCGCCGCCTGCCGGGCCCGCTGCCAGCCGAGCCGCGCGGCGGCGTCGGCGTCCGAGACGGGCCAGCAGGCCGCGGCGGCGGTCCAGCGCGGGGGTCGTCCCGGACATAGCGCGCATCCTGCCGGGTATCCCGTCGGGACGTCGGATCGATCACGCCGGCCGGCGGAGTGGTTCGCCCCACGTCGCCGGGTCGGCCGGCCGATCCACGTCTAGGTTGGACCTCCATCGCACCCGAAGAACCCGACAGGACCGAGGTCCCGATGCCCGCGACGGTGCAGGCCACAGAGCAGACCGACCGCCGTGCCCCACGGCACGTGCTCCCGCCCGGCGTCCCGGGCGCCTCCCTCGGCCATCGCGACGGGGGCTCCTCGCCGTTCGTCGACTTCGACCGCGCCTCCTGGGCCCGGCTGGGGGAGACGAGCCCCCTCCCGCTCACCGCGACCGAGCTGGAGCGGGTGCGCTCGCTCGGCGACGCGGTGGACCTCGACGAGGTGCGCGAGGTCTACCTGCCGCTGTCCCGGCTGCTGAACCTGCACGTGCAGGAGGGCGCGCGGCTCTACCGCGCCTACCGGACCTTCCTGGGCGGCACCGCGGCGCGCACGCCCTTCGTGATCGGGATCGCGGGCTCGGTGTCGGCGGGCAAGTCCACGACCGCGCGCCTGCTGCGGCTGCTGCTCGCCCGCTGGCCCCAGCACCCGCGGGTGGAGCTGGTCACCACGGACGGCTTCCTCCACCCCAATGCCGAGCTGGAGCGCCGGGGGCTCATGCAGCGCAAGGGCTTCCCGGAGTCCTACGACCGGCGGGCCCTGCTGCGCTTCGTCACCGAGGTCAAGGCGGGCCGCGCCGAGGTCACGGCGCCGGTCTACTCGCACCTGGTCTACGACATCGTGCCCGACGAGCGGCTGGTGGTCCGCCGCCCGGACATCCTGCTCATCGAGGGGCTCAACGTCCTGCAGCCGGCCTCGGGCAGCACGGCCCTGACCGTGAGCGACTTCATCGACTTCTCGGTCTACGTCGACGCCGCGACCGCGGACCTGCGCCGCTGGTACGTCGACCGCTTCCTCAAGCTGCGCGAGACCGCGTTCCGGGACCCCGCGTCGTACTTCCGCCGCTACGCCGAGCTCGACCACGACGCCGCCGTGGCCCACGCGGAGAACATCTGGGCCACGATCAACGGGCCGAACCTGGAGGAGAACATCCTGCCGACCCGCGGCCGGGCCAGCCTCGTGCTGACCAAGGGCCCGCGGCACGACGTCACCCGGATCCGCCTGCGGAAGGTGTGAGACGCACCTGGTCCCGGCACCTCTGCACTGTCCGAACTGTCCGGCTGGCAGGATGGGCCGATGACCGCGGAGCACGTCCCGCCGCCCGATCGATCGCCCGATCGCTCCGCCGAGGATCCGGAACTCACCGAGGAGGCCACCCGGCTGCGGCTGGCCGTGGGCCGGCTGCACCGGCGGATCCGGATCGACGGCGGGGACTCGCTGCCCCCGCTGCAGCTCTCCGCGCTGGTGACGATCGCGATGCACGGCCCGCTGCGGCTCTCCGACCTGGCGAAACGCGAGGCCGTCACGGCGCCGACCATGTCGCGGGTGCTCGGCGCGCTCGACGACCAGGGCCTGGTCGTGCGCACGCCGGACCCGCAGGACGCCCGCGGCGTGCTGATCACGCTGTCCGACGCGGGCCGGGTCCGGCTCGACGAGATCCGCACCCACCGCACCGCGCTCGTCGCCCGGCGGTTGCAGCGCCTCGACGCCGGGCAGCGGGCCGTGATCCGGGCCGCGCTGCCGGCCATCGAGGCCCTGCTCGAGGACGAGTAGGGATCAGGCCGGCTCGCCGTCGACCCGCACCTCGACGCCCTCGCCCCAGAAGCTGAGCAGGCCCGCGACCCTGCTCGACTCCGGCAGCGGCGTGTCGTACTCCCACGCCGCGTCGGCGATCTCGGTCCCGTCCGGCAGCACCGCCGTCCAGTAGCGCGCCTCGCCCTTGTACGGGCAGCGGCTGCGGGTGTCCGACGGGCGCAGCTCGACCCGGACCGACTCCTTCGGCAGGTACCAGCGGTTGGGCAGGCCGGTCTCGGACAGCACGGACGGCGCGTCGGACTCGGCGAGCACGGTGTCGCCGTGCCGGACCTGCACCCGGCGACGCGTCGGCCGCACGTCGACGCGGGTGTACGGGTCGGTGAGGTGCGCGAAGACCTGCTCCTCCTCGTCGTACCAGGCGTCGAGGGCGTCCCAGTAGAAGGCGGCGTAGCCCTTCAGCCACGGCGCCCCGGGCTTCGGCTCGGGATAGGACCACACGGCGTTCTCCGCGGTCCGGTCGCCCACGACCAGCGAGTGGTAGCTCGCGTCGCCCTTGAACGGGCAGTGCGTCGAGTGGTCGGTGGGGACGAGCACGTCCTCGTCGACGTCGTCGAAGGGCACGTAGAGCACCGGGAGCAGCGCGGTCTCGTGGACCAGCATCCCGCGGGTGGTGTCGACGACCGTGCGGCCGGCGAACTCGGCCCGGATGCGGCGTGGGAAGGGCTGGGCGAACAGTTTGTGGGCCGGGCCGTCGATCGCGTAGTTGACGGTGGTGGGTGCGTCGGGGGACAGGGGTCCCTCGCGTCGGGTGAGTCCCATGTCACGGCCAACCCGACTTCCGGGTGCGGCATTCCGCTGTGCGCGGGAAGTGGCGCTCCGACACCGCTGTCCGTGCCCGGGCGCTACCGCGCTGACCAGCGCAGATCGACTCCCGAGCCGGCACGCCACGCCGTGCGGCCGCGGTGGTATTGCGCGACGCATCATTGCGGGTCGCAATGCGGGTACGATCGATTCATGCCCGAACGACCGATTTTCGCGGAAGGGTGAACCCGTGACGACGACCACTGGTGCGGTCGCGCCCGAGGAGCCGGGACAGGACTCGCTGCACCGCCTCGAACACGAGATCACCGTGCTCATCCGCCGGACCATGGAGCCCGTCTGGTCCGGCGGCTACGGCGCGCACGAGGCCGTGGACCGCTACACGTACCCGGTGCTCGCGGCGCTGGACGAGAACGGCGCGCAGTCGCTCACGCTGCTCACCGCCCGGCTGGGGGTGAGCAAGCCGACGGCCAGCCGGCAGGTGTCGCGGCTCTCCCGGGCCGGGCTGGTGGACGTCCGGCCGGACGAGCGCGACTCGCGGTCCGTCGTCGTCTCGCTCACCGCGGAGGGCCTGGCCCAGCGCGAACTGGTCCGCGCGGCCCGGCTGCGCCCGTTGCAGGCGGTGCTCGAGGCCTGGCCGCAGGCGGACCGCCAGGCGCTGGGCACCCTGCTGGCCCGGTTCAACGAGGACCTCGACGCGTACCGGGAGCAGGGCGGGCGGTGAGCCGCCCGGCGCGGGCCGGGAGTCCCGTCCGGTTGCCGCCGGACGGCCGTGGCGCGGAAGGCGAACGGGCGACACGCTGTGCTCGGCGCGGCTCGCCACGGGGTACCCCCGTGATGCCATAGTGGGGGTGCCGGCACGTCCCGGTCGCGCTTCGTATCGCGCCCGGCGTCCGGGCGCTCCGACAGGGGGAGGAGGGGCCGGTGGACACGCTCGTCGCGCTGGTCGGGCAGCTGCTGTCCGTGCTGCGCGACACCGTGGCCCCGCAGGCGTGCCCGGGGGTCTGGGCCTGGGCGACGTCGGCGTTGGGCCTCGGCGTCGGGCTGCTGCCGGCCGTGGGGGCCCTCCTCGTCGCGCTGCTGCGCCGCCGGTTCGGCGCCGCGTACGGGGGCGGTCGGGGGCTGCTCCTGGCCGGCCTCGGCCTGCTGACCGCCGGACTGCTCCCGCTGCTGGTGTTCGTCGCCGCGGGGCGCGTGTTCGCGGCCTCGACCGGCCGGGGCGCGGTGCCGGGCCTCGGCACCGCCGCGGCCCGCTCGCTGCGGTCCGCCGAGTGCTTCGTCGGACCCCAGAACACCTATCTCGGCTCCGGCACCGTGGGCGACGCGTTCGACCCTTCCGACACCGCCCGGCTCGGTGTCGCCGTGCTGCTCCTCGGCATCGTGCCGCTGTTCACGGCGCTGTTCGTCGGGATCCAGGCCCGGCTGGCGCTGCGCCGCGGGCCCGCCTGGCCCGCCAAGTTCTTCTGGGGCCCCGCCCTCGCGCTGGCCGTGCTCACCGCGGGCGTGCCCGCGGGCACCGCCGAGCACCTGTGGGTCGGGGCCTGCCTGGGCGCCTTCGCCGGCGTGCTGCTGCTCGGCGCGGTCCCGCCGCCCTCGCGGGAGACGATCCGCCGCTCGCTCCAGCCTGCGGGCCCGGCACGGGCGAAGCGGCAGGCCGAGACCGGCGAGGAACGGCTCAACCGGCTCAAGGAGCGGATGCAGCCGATCGTGCAGC
Organism: Pseudonocardia lutea; assembly: GCF_042658055.1. Lineage (NCBI taxonomy): Bacteria > Bacillati > Actinomycetota > Actinomycetes > Pseudonocardiales > Pseudonocardiaceae > Pseudonocardia > Pseudonocardia lutea. Next base: position 90,548 of record NZ_JBHSQK010000001.1, on the reverse strand, counting down.
TGCCCTCGCCCGAGGAGCGCCGGCCGGCCCCCGCGGAGTCGCGGCCCCCGTACGCCGACTTCGACAGCAGCCGGCTGCCCGTCGCCCAGCCGCCCACGGCAGTGCCCCCGCCGCGCACCGGTGGTGCCGCGCCGTTGGCGGCCGCCCCGGGCGGGCTGCCGCCGATCCCCGGACGTCCGTCCACCGGCCCTGCCGCCTTCGGTCCGCCCGGCGGGCCCACCGGGCCGGGCGGCACGCTCGCCGCGCCCGGCCCGTTCCCCGCCGGCCCGGGGGTCGCACCGGTGGGTGCCGTCCCGCCCGGCGCGGTGCCGATGAACGGGCGGGCCCCGCGGTTCCGGTTGATCCAGCGGATCGGGGCCGGCGGCTTCGGCCGGGTGTGGCTGGCGCACGACGCCAAGATCGGCCGGACCGTCGCGCTCAAGTCCGCCCACGCACCCGACGGGGAGACCGAGGAGCGCATCCGCCGCGAGGCGGCCGCGCTGGCCGCGGTCCGGCACCCGCAGTGCGTGCAGATCCTCGACCTCGTGCACGCGCAGTCCGATCCGGGCCTGGCCCAGCTCGAGGGGCTGGTCATCGTCATGGAGTACGTCGAGGGCGTGCCGCTCTCGCGGCTGGTGCAGGAGCGCGGCCCGGTCGACGACGTCTCGGCCGCCCGGATCTGGAGCGGCGTCGCCGGGGCGCTCGACGCCGCCCACAAGCGCGGGGTGCTGCACCGCGACCTCAAGCCGGGCAACGTGATCGTCGACGGCGCCGGGTTCCCGCACCTGATCGACTTCGGCATCGCGCGCCGGACCGGCGACTCCACGCTGACCATGACCGGCTTCGTGCTGGGTACCCCGGACTACCTCGCCCCCGAGGTGGCCGCGGGCCAGAAGGCCACTCCGCGCTCGGACGTCTGGCAGCTCGCCGCCACCGTGTCCTTCGCGCTCACCGGCTACCCGCCGCGCGGTGGCCACGCCGACGCGATCTCCGGGCTGCGGGCGGCGGCCGTCGGGGCGAAGCTCACCCACCTGCCCCGCCGCACCGCGCACCTCCCGCTGCTCAAGCAGTCGCTGCGCAACGACCCCGACCGCCGGCCTGACCTGGCCAGCACGCAACGCTCCCTCGACGAGTGGCTGCGCCGGGCGGGTGTGCCGGTCTCCGGCCCGGTGGGAGCCGGCACCACCCGCCCGTGACGGATCCGGCGGGCGGTCCGGGCACCCGCCCCGCCCGGGACCGGATCGCCGGCGTCGACGCGGCGCGCGGGCTGGCGCTGATCGGCATGATGGCCACCCACGTCATGCCGCTGCACACCGCGACCGGGGAGACGGTCACAGGCGCGGTCGCCGCGGGCCGGGCGTCGGCCCTGTTCGCGTTGCTCCTCGGGGTGGGGATCGCCCTCGGCACGGGCGGGGGGCGTGGCCTCGGCCCGCCGGACGGCACGGGTCCGACGCCCTCCCGGCTGCACCTCGCCGCGGCGGCGGGCCTGGCCGTGCGTGCGCTGCTGGTGGCGTTGCTCGGGCTCGTGCTCGTGGAGCTCCGGCCGCCGGTCGCGGTGATCCTCGCCTACTACGGGCTGCTGATCCTGCTGGCGATCCCGCTGCTGCGGCTGCGGGCGGGCGTCCTCGCGGCGGGCGCGGTGGTCGCGTGCGGGGCCGCGCCCGTGTTCAGCGTGCTGCTCCGCGAGGACCTGCCGGCCGGCCCGGGTGCCCAGGTGGGTCTGTCCTCGCTGGGTGAGCCGGGTCCCGCCCTCGTCACCCTGCTCGTCACCGGCTACTACCCGGTCCTGACCTGGTCGACCTACCTGCTCGCGGGCCTGGCCGTCGGGCGGCTCGACCTGCGCCGGGCCCGGACGGCGTGGTGGCTGCTGGGCGGGGGCGCCGCCCTCGCGGTCGCCGCCACGGTCGCGTCCGCGCTGCTGCTGGCCGCGGGCGGCGCCGACGCGATCACCGCGGCATCGGGCGCCGACGCACTCCGCGTGCAGCGCTACGGCACCGTCCCGGTCGGCAGCTGGTGGTGGCTCGCCGCGGAGATCCCGCACTCCGGCACCCCGCTCGACCTCGCGCAGACCACCGGCGGCGCCCTCGCCGTCCTGGGAGCCGCGCTGCTGCTCGGCGGTCGGTTCCCCCGGGTCGTCGTCCCGCTCGCGGCCATGGGGGCGGTCCCGCTCACGCTCTACGCGCTGCACGTCGCCTCCCTGGCCGTCCTCGGGGGCACCGGCCCCAGGACGCTGCTGTCGCACGTGTCCTGGTGTCTCGCGATCGGGCTGGTCGCCCGGCACCTGCAGGTCCGCGGGCCGGCCGAGGCGGTGGTGTCCGCGGCCTCCCGTGCCGCTCGTCGCGTCGCGCTCCGGTCGGCGGGCTGAGCGCCCGAGGGGCCACCGGACGCCCTTCTCGAGGCGTTCGGCGCAGAAGGATCGTTCCTCGGCGCAACCCGGAGGTCGCGTCGCCCGTCTCCCTGGCAGGAGCCGACCCCTCCCGGCCGGCGCCCGCCGGGCGAGCGTCCCGGCGTCGGGGGAAGGGGGAGCACATGTCGATCACACGGTTCGCACGCCGCACGGTCACGCCCGGCATCGCCGCGGGGATCGCGGCCGTCGCCCTGCTGCTTGCCGGCTGTTCCGGCGGTACGGACGAGGTCGGGGACGGGACACCGGTCGCGGGCAGCACGCCGGCGCCGGCACCGGCGAGCGTTGCCCCGGCCACGAGCGCGGCCGCCGGGACGGGCGGCGGAGCGACCCCGGACCCGCCCAACTGCCCGACGGCCTCCCTGCGGATCAGCCTCGGCGAGGGTGACGCTGGCGCGGGCTCGACCTACCGACCGCTCGTCTTCACCAACACCGGCACGGCGGCCTGCCAGCTGCGCGGGTTCCCGGGCGTCTCGTACGTGGCGGGCGACGACGGGCACCAGGTCGGGGCCGCCGCGGCGATGTCGGGCGAGCGGGGCGGCGAGGTGCGCCTGGTCCCGGGTGGGTCGGCCGCGGCACGACTGCAGCTCGTGAACGTCCAGAACTTCGACGCCGCCACCTGCCGGCCCACGCCGGTGCGCGGCCTGCGCGTCTACCCGCCCGGGGACACGCGGTCGGCGTTCGTCCCGTTCGCGACGACCGGTTGCGCGGCGGAGCAGCTGCCGGGCGACCAGCTGAGCGTGCAGACGGTGACGGCGCAGTGAGTGAGCGGACCGTGTCGGGGTGACGGGGCCGCGGCCGCAGGGGGGAGACCCGGGAGGAGCGCCTCGCCGAGTTCCTCGAGGAGGACGACGCGGAGAACGACGTGCCCGTCGTCGGGCTGCGCGAGGGCGGCTGGCTGCGGGTGTCCGGTGGGGCCGTGACGCTGCACGGGTCGGCGCGGGTGTTCCGCCGCGGCGCACCGCCGGCCGAGTGCCGGACAGGGCCGCTCAGCCCGTGACCCGCACGTCCGGCCGGCCCACCGCGAGCCGCAGTCCGGCCTCGACCAGCGCCCAGCCCACGCGCCGGCGCAGGGCCGAGGGCCCTGCCGGGACGCGGGCGGGGACCCGACGCGCGAGGCGCCGGAGCCGGGCGACCTCGGCGGCGCGGCGCAGGTCCGCCTGCCGTTCCCGGACGAGGCCCTCGGCGACGATCGGGTGCAGGAGGGGGCCGGTCATACCCGGAGTTGGTACCCGCCCCGGCGCGCGGCGGCGATCGGTTTTCGCTGCGGGGCGAGGGCCTTTCACCGCAGCGTGCGGGCGGGAGGCACGACGCCCGGCCCGCGGGAGCGCAGGACCGGGCGTCGGGGTCGGGGAGCGGACGGGGTCGTCAGGCCCAGCGGACGACGTCGGCGTGGTCGAGGCGCGGCAGGCGCGGGTACCAGGCGTCGGGGCCGGGGTGGCCGAGGTTCACGACGAGCAGCGCCTTCTCGCGCCCGCCCGGGTAGAACTCCTCGGTCACGGCGTCGTGGTCGAACCCCGCCATCGGGCCGGTGGCCAGGCCGTGCGCGCGGGCGGCGAGCAGGAAGTAGCCGATCTGGAGGGTGGAGTTGAACCGCGCCATGTCCTCGCGGCCCTCGCGGCCGGAGGCCTCGAAGCCGTCCTTCATCTCGGCGCGCGCCGGGAAGGTCTGCGGCACGTACTCGTGGAAGTCGAGGTCCGCGGCCAGGATCGCCACCACCGGGGCCTTCTCGGACTTGGCCCGGTTGCCCTCGGCGAGCAGCGGCAGCAGCCGCCGCTTGCCCTCCTCGCTGCGCACGAACGTCACGCGCAGGGGCTGGGTGTTGGCGGCGGTCGGCGGCCACTTGGCCAGCTCCCAGATCGCGCGGAGGGTCGCGTCGGAGACCGGCTCGGGGGAGTAGGTGTTGGCCGTCCGGGCCTCGGTGAAGAGCGCTGCGCGGCCCGCGTCGTCGAGGACGGGGAGGGTCACGGGGCTGTCAGTCACTGTCGTCACGAAATAGTCAAACGCTCAACTCTCCGGGGTGTTCCGGCGCGGCTCCGTGGCCTCGATCACGGCGCCGCAACGGTCCGTCCGGGGGAGCGGGCGCGCTCGGGTACTCTCCCGGGCGTGCACGTGACCCGGGAGCCCGCCGCCGCGCTGTGCTGCCGCGACGCGGTGGCCGAGGCACTGGCCTCCGTCCGGGCCGAGGGCCTGGAGCCCAGCAGCACGGGGCTGTCGGTCTGCGAGGCGATCGCGCGCGGCGAGCTGGACCCCGAGCAGGCCGTCGCGCGGCTCACCGCGCACTACCGCGCGCCCGACGGGTCGCCCCGACCGGCTTGAGCTGGGACCCCTACCTCGATCTCCGCACGGGCGTCCTCCGCAACCGGCTCGGCCTGACCGATCCCGTCGCGCTCGCCGCCGCCGAGGCCGACTTCACCGCCGCCCGGCTCGCCGGCCTGGAGCTGCGGCCCGTGCCCGGCGGCTACGACCTGCCGCACCTGCAGGCCTTCCACTGGCACGTCTTCGGTGACGTCTACCCGTGGGCCGGACAGCTGCGCACCGTCGCGCTCGGCAAGGGCCGGCCCTTCTGCCCGCCGGACGAGCTCGAGGATCGGGCCGCCGCCCTCTTCGGCGACCTCGCCCGGGACGGGCACCTGCGGGGACGCGACCGCGCGGACTTCGTCGCCGGGCTGGCCGAACTCCTGGCCGGGATCAACGACCTGCACCCCTTCCGCGAGGGCAACGGGCGCACCCAGCGGGCCTTCCTCGGCCAGCTCGCCCGCGAGGCGGGCCGCCGGATCCGCTGGATCGCGCTCGACCCCGCGGAGAACGTCCGCGCGTCGGTCGCCGCGCACGAGGGCGATCTCGGCCCGATGCGGGCGATGCTCGACCGGCTGGTCGACGGGGACTGAGGTCCGCGGACGGGCCAGCAGGGCGGTGTGCCGAGGTGCCCCTCAGCCGGGCTCCCGCCGGGCGTCGTGGAGGGCGGCGGCGAAGCGCTCGATCGTGGCCAGGCAGACGTCGCGCGGCTGGAAGGTGCCGGCCGCCCAGGTCTGCAGCCAGGACCCGAGGCCGAACACCGGCGTCGCCCGGTACAGCCGCCAGGCGTCGGCGGGCCGACGACCGAGGGCGTCGAGATAGCCGGCCAGCAGCGCCCGTTCGTGCGCGCGCCGGTCGGCGACGGCGAGGCTGGAGATGAGGAAGTAGCCGACGTCGTGGACCCAGCTGCCGGAGCGGACCAGCTGCCAGTCGTAGAAGCCGACGGTGTTCCCGACGGTGTAGGTGTTGCCGGGGTGGGGGTCGCCGTGCAGCAGGGTCGGCGGTCCGGCGGCGGCGATCCGTGCCCACGCCCGGAACCCTCGTTCGATCTCCCCGGCGCCGACACCGAGGGGGTGCCCGGCGCGCCGCAGCGTCCGTAGGGCATGGACGAAGCCGACCCGGGCGACGGGCGCCCAGGCGGGACCGAGCCGCCACGGCCGCACGAACGGCGGCAGCGGAGCGTCCCAGAACGCCGCGTGCAGGCGGGCCAGCTCGTCCAGCCCGGCGGCGACCTGCTCGGCGCTCAGCGGCGCGAGCGCGCTGTTCGGACGACCACCGCGGAGCGTGACGTCCTCCATGACGACCACCGCGGCGAGCCGGCGACGGTCGGTCGCCGCGGCGAAGAACGCGGGGTGCTCCAGCGGCAGGGCCGGGCCGTGCCCGACGAGGTCCGCCTCCGCCTCGCGCGCGCCGAGCGCGGTCAGGGCCAGCCGGTGGAGCAGCCGGCCCTCGCGCTTGACGAACACCCGCGACGGCCCCGCAGAGCCCCGACGCGAGCCCCCGTACTCCAGCTCCACCACCGCCCGCGAGTTCGTCCCCTCGACGACGTCGACGACGCGGGCGCCCGTGACCGTCCGGCCCAGGGCGGCGCCCATCCAGGCCGGCGTCACCTCCGACCAGGTCCGCGGCACCGTCAGCACAGGGGGATCATGGCCCCCGAGGCCGCACGTGAGCTCGTCGCCCGCGTCACCGTGCCCGACTGCGCCGGGTCGACGGGCGAGAGCGTGTGCTGAACAGGGGCGGCGCTGTGCACGGGCGGCGCTGTGCACGGGCGGCGCGTCCAGCCCGTCCGGAGGACACTGGAGCGCGATGTCGTCGCCGTCCTCCCCGCATCCCCGGCCCGGCCGTGCCGAGCGGCTGCGCGCCGCCCCGGCCCGCGACGGCGACGCCTGTGTCTGGTGCGGGCGCCGGTGCGTCGGGCTCGTCGCGCCCACGACCGACCACCTGGTGCCCAAGGTCAAGGGCGGGCCGTCGTGGGTGGAGAACGAGGTGGTCGCGTGCCGCCGCTGCAACGCCGCGCGGGGGCACCGCAGCCCGGCCGAGTGGTTCGCCGAGTGCGAGCGGCGCGGCTGGGAGCCGAACCTCACCGCCGTGCTCGGTGCGCTGCGCGAGCTGGACGCGGCGATCGCCGTGCGCGGCGGGCAGCGACGGGCCCGCCCCTACCTCGCGGCGCAGCTGCGCCGGCTGGCCCGCGCCGAGGAGCAGCGCCGGGCCTCCTGAGCCCGATCTCACCCGGTGAAGCCGTCGGCGAAGGCCCCGGGCGGCCGGTCCGGCAGCGCGAGGTCGACCGCCAGGCCGAGATGGTCGCTCGGCGGGGTGCCGCCGGGCCCGCCGGCGGTGAAGGCGAGCTCACAGGCCTCGACCCACAGGGTGGGGCCGTGGCTCGTGCCGCGGACCAGCACGTAGTCGATCCGCCGGGGGCGCACCAGCGGCATGTCCCCGGCCGCCACCAGCGGGTTCTCCGGCGTGAAGGTGTGCCCGGGCTCGCCGGGGTGTGCGGTCTCCCAGGCGTCGTGGTAGCTCACGCTCACGCCCTCCAGCGACTGGCGGCCGGTGAGGAACCGGATGCTGGCGGCGTCGGGCGACGCGTCGAGGTCCCCGAGCAGCACCGCGTGCGCCGGCCGTTCCGCCACCAGCCGTTCCACCAGCTGCGCGGTCGCCACCGCCTGCAGCTCGCGTTCGCGTTCGAAGCCGAGCTGGTAGCAGGGCTTGTGGTGGGCGAGGACCAGTGGGCCGAGACCGGGCACGGCGAGCTCGGCGACCACCGCACCGCCCCACCGGAACTCCCGGGCGCGCGGGGTGACGTCGAGGTCCAGCCGGTGCACCCGGGCGAACGGCCATCGGCTCCCGAGCACGGCCGTGCTGCCGTCCTCGGCGACGGCGGGGTGCGGCGCCAGGTGGTACGCCGGACCCAGCAGCTCGGCGGCCTCGTCGAGCTCTGCGGTGCGCACGACCTCCTGCAGCGCGACGACGTCGGGGGCCAGCCGCCGCAGCTCCGCGCGGATCGCCCCGCGGCGGCGCCTGCCGCCGGCGTACTGCGGGGAGAGGGCGTTCAGCGTGACGACCCGGATCCGGGCGGTGCGTGACGAGCTCATCGGCGACCATGCTGCCCCGACCATGCCGCCCCGACCGTGCCGCCCCGACCGGCCTTTCCCGGCGGAACCCGATACCCGAGCCGGATCACCCGAGCCCGAGGGCCCCGCCCTCCACGAGGACCAGCACGCCGATCGCGATCAGTACCGCCGGCAGCACGACGTGACCCCACCGGGACAGCGTCCGGGCGACGAAGGGTCGCGTCGCGAGGAATCGCCCCGCCCCGCACCACACCCCGACGAGCAGCAGGAACACCGCCGTGTACGTGACGAAGCCCGTGCGGGTCGCGCCCGCCAGCACCGGGACGTAGACGCCGATGTTGTCCCCGCCGTTGGCCAGTGTCACGGCGGCGACCGCCAGGACGCCGACGCGCCCGCCGGGTTCCTCGGCGTCGCCGTCGTCGTCCCGCCGGTCCCGCCGTGCCTGCCACGCCTGCCACGCGGCGCGCAGCCCGAGCAGGATCGGCAGCAGCCCGAGGTACGGAACGACGCTCCCGGGCAGGAACCCGGCGCCGACCGCACCGAGCAGGGAGGCGACCAGGATCGCGCCGAACCCGAGGTACTGACCGAGCACGACCCGCCCGGCCGCACGGCCGTCCGGGGCCCGGCCGAAGAACAGGCCGAGGACCAGGAGGTCGTCGACGTTCGTCACGGCGAACATGACGGCGGCCTGTCGGATGGTCGCGAGCTGCACACCTCCAGGGTCGCGCGGCCCGGACGACGCCTCAGGACGGGGTGCGCGAGAGCCCGGCCCGCCGGCCTCGCTTCTGCTCGTACATCGCCTCGTCCGCGGCTTTCAAGGCGCCCGGGAAGCCCGCGACGATGGTGTACGGCGCGTGCCCGAACGACCCGGAGACGCCCGCGTCGGCCAAGGCCTTCTCGGCCCGCGCCACGAGCTCGGCGGCCTCCTCCGCGGAGGCGCCCACGGCGATGATCCCGAACTCGTCCCCGCCCAGCCGGGCCAGGACGTCGTCGCGCCGCACGACGGCGGCCAGCACGGCGGCGGCGCGGCGGAGGTAGGCGTCCCCGGCGTCGTGCCCCTGCACGTCGTTGACCGTCTTGAGGTCGTCGAGATCGAGCACGACCACGTTCGCGACGTCGCCGAACCGGCGGAACCGTTCCTCCTCCTGTGCGACGAACCGGTCCCAGCCGCGGCGGTTGAGCAGGCCGGTCAGCGCGTCGGTCTCCGCCTCGCGGCGCGCGCGCTCGAGCTCGCGGGAGGCGGCGGTGGCGGACAGGTCGGCGTCCAGCACGGCCGAGAGCAGGCCGGAGAGCAGGTCGAGCAGCGGTAGCTGGTCGCGCAGCGCGTCGGGCTGCGGAGAGGGGTCGTAGCCGCAGACCGTGCCGAACAGGCGGCCGTCTCCGCTGACGATCGGGGTGCCCACGTAGGCGTTGACCTCGACCGGCGCCGCGGCGGCCATCGCGGCGTACTGCGGCACCTCACGCACGTCGGGCGCGATCCGCGGGGTCGTGCCCTCGATCATCGTGTGGCACATGGACCGGGTGAACGGCATGCTCACGCCGGCGGGCAGGTCGTAGGCATCGCCCTCGACCCTCAGCAGGAGCTGATGGTCGTCGACCACGCGGGTCACCGCCCACGCCCCGAGCGGGACGGCGCGCCGCAGGTACTCGAGCACCCGCCGGCACGCCACGTCGAAGCTGCGGGTCGGGAGCAGGGCGTCGGCCACCCGGGGCCCCGGTGCCGTGAGCGCCGCGCCGGTGGCCGCGGCTTCCGTCGAGCCGGACATCGGCGGGAGAGTAGCCCAGACGGGGTGGGCCACACCTCTGCCGTGGCACCAACGGGCGGACATCCGGCGGACAACGGAGGACGATGGAGCCCGGCCCCGGGGTCGGGGCCGGGCGGGTCCGGCGCTCAGCCGCTCGCGGGCACCTCGACCACGGCGATGTGGTTGCCGTCCGGGTCGCGCAGCATGAACAGCTTCGGCGCCCCGGGCGTGCTGTCGTCCGGAGCCGGGTCCAGGTCGACCCCGCCGATCGCGGTCAACCGGGCGTGCTCCGCCGCGACGTCCGGGGTCTCCACGCCGATCGAGCTGCCCCCGGGCTGGTCGTACATGGGCGGGTTGAGGGCGAGCCGGGCCGTGGAGCCGCGCGGGGCGACCTCGAGCCAGCGGTGCTCGCCGTTCGGCCCGAAACGGGTGTCGCTGCGGACCTCGAAGTCGAGGACCGTCGTGTACCACTCCTTGGCGGCGTCCTGGTCGGCGACGGTGAACATGGCCACGCCGATGTTCGTGACGGTGGTGCGGGACCTGGTGTCGTTGCTCATGCCCCTACGACTCCGCCGCCGCGCGGAACTCACCGGTGCGCGGCGGATTCCTCCCGTCCGATCGCGTCGAGCTCCGCCAGGGCGTCCGCGGGCAGCTCCAGGCCTGCGGCGGCGACGTTCTCGCGCAGGTGGGCGACGGAGGAGGTCCCGGGGATGAGGAGGATGTTCGGCGAGCGCTGCAGCAGCCAGGCGAGCGCGACGGCCAGCGGGGTGGCGTCCAGCCGGTCGGCCACGGCGCGCAGGGCGCCGGACTGCAGCGGGGAGAAGCCGCCGAGCGGGAAGTACGGCACGAAGGCGACACCCTGGCCCGCGGTGAGGTCGACGAGCGCGTCGTCGGCGCGGCGCGCGACGTTGTAGAGGTTCTGCACGCACGCGACGGGCGCGATCGCCTGCGCCTCGGCCAGCTGCTCGGCGGTCACCGTGCTCAGCCCGAGGTGCCGGATCAGCCCCTGCTGCCGCAGCTCGGCGAGCGCCCCGAACTGCTCGGCGATCGACCCGGGCTCCGGCGCCTCGACGCCGCCCACCCGCAGGTTGACGACGTCGAGCCCGTCCAGGCCGAGCCGGCGCAGGTTGTCGTGGACCTGCTCGCGCAGCTCGGCGGGGGTACGGGCCGGGGGCCAGCCACCCTGCTCGTCGCGGCGGGCGCCGACCTTCGTGACGAGGTGCAGGTCTTCGGGGTACGGCGCCAGCGCCTCGCGGATCAGCTCGTTGGTGACGTGCGGCCCGTAGAAGTCGGCGGTGTCGATGTGGGTGATGCCGAGGTCGACCGCGGCGCGCAGCACGGCGATCGCCTCGGCGCGGTCCTTCGGCGGCCCGAACACGCCCGGGCCGGCGAGCTGCATCGCGCCGTAGCCGACGCGGGTGAGGTCGAGGTCGCCGACCCGGTAGGTGCCTCCGGGCAGGGTGTTCGATGCCATGACGTCCTTCCCGCCCACCGGCCTCCCCGGCGGGCGGTCTCCACCGTGCGCCGCCCGCGCCGGGGCCGGGAACGCCCCGGTGATCCTGGGAGTGGCGGGACCAGGCTGGAGCCGACCTGCCCGCGCCCGCCCGGGCGTACGGTGATCGCGTGGCCCGATCGACCGCGCTGGGGGAGTACCTGCGGGCACGCCGCGAGCTCACCGATCCCGCCGACGCGGGGCTGCAGGTCTCGGGCGTGCGCCGCACCCCCGGGCTGCGCCGCGAGGAGGTCGCGATGCTCGCCGGCATCAGCGCCGACTACTACCTGCGGCTGGAGCAGGGGCGGGACCGCAACCCGTCGTCACAGGTCCTGGAGGCGCTCGCCCGCGTGTTCGGGCTCGACGCCACCGCCACCCGGTACCTGCTGAGCCTCCCCGGGGCACGCCCGGTACGGCGGGCCCGGCCGCGGCGCGAGGTCGTGCCCACCGGCATCCGGCAGCTGCTCGACGCGCTGAACCTGCCGGCGTTCGTCGAGAGCCGGATGTTCGACGTCCTGGCCGCCAACCGGCTCGCGACCGCGCTGTCGCCGACGATCCGGCCGGGGGAGAACCGGCTGCGGTCGGTCTTCCTCGACGAGACCGAACGGGACCTGCTGCCGGACTGGGAGCACGCGATCGGCGGGATGGTCGCCGCGTTCCGCGCCTCGATCGGGACGGAGGTCGACGACCCTCGAGCGGTCCGGCTCGTGGGGGAGCTGTCCCTGGCCAGCGAGCCGTTCCGCCGGCTGTGGGCGCGGCACGACGTCACCGCCCTGGCCGGGGGTCCGGTCCGGATGCTGCACCCCCAGGTCGGGATGCTGGAGCTGCGCCGCGAGAAGCTGCCGATCGGGAACTCGGGCGGGCAGCTGCTCGTGATCCACCACGCCGAGCCGGGCTCGGAGACCGCCCGCTCGCTGGCTCTGCTCGGGTCGCTGGCCGCGACCGAGGCGGCCGACGCCACCGATCCGGCGGCCGAGGAACGGACGGAGGGGCGGGGCTGAGCCGAGCGGTGGCCCGGACCGGCGTCCGCTGGCACGATCCGTCGCGACGCGAGGAGGGTGCCGTGATCACCGGTCTGCACACGATCGTCTACGCGGAGGACGCCGAGCGGGCGCGCGCCTTCCTGCGCGACATCCTCGGGCTGGCCTTCGTCGACGCCCACGACGGCTGGCTGATCTTCGCCGCGCCGCCGGCCGAGATCGCCGTCCACCCGACGGGCCCGGCCGACAGCGGGCGCCACGAGCTCTACCTGATGTGCGACGACGTCGAACGCACGGTCGCCGAGCTCACCGCCAAGGGCGTCGAGTTCACCGGACCGGTCGAGGACCAGGGTTGGGGGCTGCTGACCCGACTGCACATCCCGGGAGGCGGCGAGCTCGGCCTCTACGAGCCGCGGCACGCCAGCCCGATCAGCGGGCCCGCCCCGCGGCCGCGCGGCCCGGTCCGTCACGACCGGGAGACCGGCGAGCTGCTGCCCGAGCTGCGCGACGACGAGCGGGTTACTGACGGCTCCTGACGGAGGGCTGTCATAACGATAGATGCCCTGGTGGAGGCGGAGGTGGTGGTGGTGACCTCCGAAGGCGTGCGCAACGGCGGTGTCAGCAGAGCCGGGCCTCAGGCAGGAGGTTCGGGCGCGGGCCCATGCCGAGGCGGTAAGGGCTCATGCCGTTCGGACGTCTGAATCTGCACAGGCTGCGCGCACTCAGTGGGCGGAGCATCTCGACGTACGGGCAGGTGGGGCGACACCCCTGGAAAGGCGGCAACTGTCATAACGTAGATTATCGGCTTAGGAGGCTCGGGAGCTGCCGCCGAGTCCGCGAGCTCCACGCCGCGTCCACGCCCCGAGCGCGAGCTCGCCTGCCACACCGGCACACCGGCCCGGTCAGTGCACGTGCCCGGTCCCTGCGGCGGCCGGGAGGCCTTTGTCCCACGATCCCGAGGTGGCCGCCGTGTACTCCAACTGCGCGACGGTGGAGGAGTTCCATTCGGACACCAGCACCGTCTTCGTCAACGGAAGGACGCGATGCGCCTTCGCAGTCTGCGTGGGCAGTGCCACGAACTCCTCGTTGACGACGGCGGTCACGTCGTCGTTGAAGGTGACGTGGATCAGCGCGTCGGGGGAATTGACGTTCAACAGCGACGTCGACAACAACCACAGTGCGGGAGGCCCGTCCGGAGTGGTGGCGTCGGCGAGGTGGAGCAGCGCCGCTCCCCGGCCGAGGTGCGACGACAACCGGAACCAGACCGGGCGCCCGTCCGCCCGGATGCGCCCGAACGCGCCGGTGCTCGCCGTGTCGCTGCCGGCCAGGGTCACCCAGACCCCTTCGAGCCTGCCTTCACAGCGCACCAGGCCGACCGGGTTCTGCCCGACCTCGGGCGGGACGGGGATCTGTCGGGTCCGGCCGCTCGCCGGCTCGATCTGCATGATCGAGCTCGACGCGTCCTGGCTGGCGTAGATCAGTCCCGAGGCCGGCTCCTGCGCCTCGAAGACCGGCTGGGGCAGGCACTCGTACAGCGTGCGGTCGGCGGGGTCGGTGTGGTTGACGGCGAGGACGTAGAACTTGCCCGTCTGTGGTGAGGGGTACTTCAGCCCCGCCCACACGTGGTCGCCGATCTCGTTGACCTGGTGCGGTCCGAAGCCCGGGGCGGGAACGTCGATGGAGCGGACGACCGTGGGTTCCTTCCCGACGTCGTCGACCTGTGGGTCGAGGAGGAGGATCTTGTTGTCGCGCTGCAGGGTCGCCCAGACCAGCCCCGGGTAGGCGCGGGAGGGCGCCAGACCGTGCAGCTCGGACGTCGGGGAACCGACGGTGAAGGCCCGCTCGTCCGTGACGCGCTCACTGTCGCGGTCCAGCCAGAGTTTGATCAGGGTGCTGTCGGACATCTGCGTGACGAGCGCCAGCCGGCTGCCGCCGATCCAGGCGATCTCGTGGGTCTGCGTGGCCTCGGGCAGCCGGTACTCGGTGAACGAACGCCGGACCGGCAGGGAGGACGGCGCCGCGTCCGCGGCGCCGGTGACCGCCACTGAGGTGGCCGCGGCGCCGACGGCGAGTCCACCGACCGCGAACAGGGCGTGGGTGCCGAGGGCTCGGCGGCTGAAGGCGTGCGGGGTCTCGGACACGACGGACACCTTCTCCGTGTCGATCGAGCGGGTGGCTCACGCCGGGCAGCGGGGATTCCTGCGGAGCAGGGCCACTGTACCAATTGGGCGTATTCGGGTGAAGCCGTTCCGCCCAGCTGTCGGCGCCGAACGCGAGGCGGCACGAGAGCTCGAGGGAGTCCCCGTGCGCGTTCTGGCTGTGAACCACGTCAGCCTCGACGGCGTCCTGCAAGGGCCGGGCAGACCGGACGAGGACACCCGTGACGGGTTCCGGCACGGCGGTTGGGCCCGGCACGCCAACGAGCCGACGTTGGCCGCCGCCCTGGCCGAGTGGGCCAGCCCTCGGGCGTGTCCTCCCAGGCCTCGCCGCGGCCGTAGGGCGTCATGTCGAGCAGGCCCAGGGACGCGTTGACCTGCTCGTTGCCGCGGCCCGTCGTGGAGTACGTGAGGAACGTGCGGTCCCCGTCGCGCAGGTAGCTGGTGAGGAAGCCCATGTCACCGCCGGCGGGCCCTGCCACGCCGCGCACCGAGTACCAGGGCTCGGTGTAGCCCATGAACGCGACGTAGGCGGCCACCTCGTCCCAGCGGCCCGTGGTCAGCACGGCGTACGAGACGCCGCGGGCGTTGAGGTACACCGCGTCCTTGATGTGCCACGCGGTGGTGGTGCAGCCCTCGCACTGCCCCTGGTGCGGCGCGCCGTCCCACCACATGTGCTTGTAGACCACGAGCTCGTCGCGCCCCTGGAACAGGTCCAGGAACGGCACCGGGCCGTCGGGGCCGACCACCTCGACCGTGCCGTCGAACTCCACCATCGGCAGCCGGCAGCCGGCGGCGGGCCGCGGCGAGGGCGTCGCCGGCGCGGGTGTGGGCCTTCTCGCGGACCAGGAGCTCGCCCCGCGCGGCCTGCCAGGTCTCCAGGTCAACGACGGGCGGGCGACCGGGCAGCGCGGTGGTCGGGTCACTCGGCGTGGTCGTCATGCGGTCCTCCGTGGGTCGTCGTGCCGGCGGCGTCGTCCGACGCCCTGCGACACCAGGACGGACCCGCGTCCCGGCCGGAACTCATCGCGGCCGCCGATCCCCCGTGTCCGGACCTGCCGCCCGTCCGACGGCCCACCGAGCCGGTCGTGGTGCGCCCGTCAGCCGCGGGACGCGGCGGCCGGTCCTCCTGGCGTGCGGCCGCGGACTGCTCGGGCGACCGGCAGCCAGCGGTCGGCCAGACCCTCCACCCACTCGGCGGCGCGTCCCGGGTCGGCGGGCGGACCGTCGACGATCACCACCTCGTCCACCCCGAGGTCGGCGAGTATCTCCAGGTCACCGACCTGCGGGTCGCGCAGGGCGACGGCGAGCCGGAGCCCGGCGATGTCGCGCCCCGCCTCCCGGCACCGCGCCTCCAGGAACCCGACCCGTTCGGCGACGTCCGCGACGCCGTCGAGGTTGAAGCCGTACCACCCGTCGCCGTGCGCGGCCACGCGGCGCAGCGCCGAGTCGCTGTTGCCGCCGAAGACGATCGGGATCGTCCTCGACCGAACCGGCTTGGGGTTGACCCGGACCGAGTCGAAGCGGACGAACTCGCCGGTGAACGAGGCGACGTCCTCCCGCCACACCGTGCGCATCGCGGCGACGTACTCCTCGGTCCGCGCCGCCCGCCGCGCGAACGGCACTCCCAGCGCCTCGAACTCCTCGCGCGACCAGCCGACACCGACGCCGAGGGTGAGCCGGCCACCGGACAGCGAGTCGAGTGTCGCCGCCTGCTTGGCCACCAGAACGGGATTGTGTTCCGGCAGCAGCAGCACGCCCGTCCCGATCCCGATCGTCGTGGTCGCCGCGGCGACGAAACTGAGGCCCACCAGGGGATCAATCCAGTCGGCCGTGGCCGGCACGGCGATCCGCCCGTCGGCCGAGTACGGATAGCGCGAGGACGCGCTGTCGACCATGACGACGTGCTCGCCCGACCACAGCGTGGCGAAGCCGCCGGACTCGGCCGCGGCCGCGACCGCGTCGATCACGGGCCGCTGGGCGCCGGCCCCGATACCCAGAGCGTGCAGACCGACCTGCATGCGGTGAGCGTCCCACACCGCCGGCGCCGGGCCACGTTCCTCGGGCGTTATCCTGGATCTCCCTCGAGTCCGGCCCGACGCGATGGTGCACCCGCATCGCCCGGGTCCCCCAGGACGGGTGACGAACACATGTCCGATGCCGTGCGCGTGGTGCACGACGTCCAGTCCCTGATGACCGACGGCCCCACGCCCCCGGCCGGGGTCACCTGGCGGCTGAGCGAGCCGGGCCGACAGCTCGACGCCAACGTCCTCACCCTCTCCCCCGGCCGGACGATCGACACCCACACCGAGCCCGACCTCGACGTCCTGCTGGTCGTCGTGGCCGGGACCGGACGCGTGGAATCCGCCGGCGACGCGGTGGCGCTCACCGCAGGGAAGGTGCTGTGGCTGCCGCGGGGATCCACGCGCAGGCTGGTCGCCGGGGCGCGGGGGCTGTCCTACCTCACCGTGCACCGCCGCCGGCCGGGCATGCAGATCCGGTCCGGCCCACCGCCGACCCCCTGACGGCGGCGACCGGAGCCGGCCGGGCCGGGACATCCGGCCCATTCCTCAGCCCGCCGGCGGCGGCTCCAGCTGCCGAACAGAGAGCAGCGGCACCCCGAGATCACGGATCCTGGCGAGCGCGCCGTGCAGCGCGGCCTGGTCGGCCAGCGGCCCGGTGAGCACGGTCTGCCCCGCGGGCCCTGCGGTGGCCACCAGGCCACCGAGCCACTCCGACCAGTCCTCGTCCAGCACGGCGCCGACCCGGATCTCGTAGTACACCGGTTCCCGGGCCGGCCCGCTCATCCCGAGTCCGCCAACTCGGACCGCGGCGGGCGGCCGGGGCCGCGCTTGCGGGCGATCACCGTGCCGCGGTCGAGGATCTCGCCGCCCCACACCCCCCACGGTTCCCCCCGCCGCACGGCCCCGGCCAGGCAGTCGGCCCGGACCGGGCACGGCCGGCACAGCCCCTTCGCCCGTTCGAGGTCGACGGGCGACACGGCGAACCACAGGTCCGGGTCCGCCCCCTGGCACGGCAGCACGGGACCGGCCCGTACCGGGGCGGCGGCCGCACGCAGGCGGCGCCGGAGCGACACCGGGCGTTCGGTGGGGCGACGGTCGCCGGCGTGGACAGCATCGCCCACCTCCTTCCGTACCCCGGCGACGGTAGGCGGACCCGCCACCTCCTGGATCACGCGAAGGTGGGACCCGAGGTGGCATCTCCCCCACCACCACCACGGTGGGACAGGCGGCCTCAGGACAGCAGCCCGAGTGCGCGTGCCCGGGCGACCGCTTCCGTGCGGTTCGTGGCGGCGAGCTTGTCGAGCACGTGGGTGACGTGGCGTTTGACGGTGTCGACGGAGATGACCAGGTCCTCGGCGATGGCGCGGTTGGGTCGGCCGTCGGCCAGCAGGGACAGGATCTCCTTCTCCCGGGCGGTGAGCGGCTCGACCAGACCGGGCACGGTCACCGCTCCGCGCCGGGCCGCGGGCAGCAGCGAGCGGCCGCTCCGGTCGAACGCCGCGCTCAGGGCGGCCAGAAAGGCCTGCGGCACGTCCCGGGCGCCGTCGAGCCGCTCCAGGCGCCGACCGACGAGCAACTCGCGCAGCAGGGCGGCCAGCGCGGCGCCCTCGTCGACGAACACCCGCAGGTGCCGGTGCGGCGCGGCCAGGGCGAGGGCCTCGACCAGCAGCGCCGCCGCGTCCGCGGGTTCGCCGAGCTCGGCCTGGGCCAGCGCCTGGAGGATCCGGATCTCGACGACGCTGCCGGTGCGGTGCTGGGCCTCGGCCAGCCCGTGCCACCGTTCGAGCAGCCGGACGGCCTGCTGCGGCTGTCGGCGGACGAGGAGGCGGGCCAGCAGGAGGTACTCCGGTTCGCGCGGGTAGTGCGGTTCGTCGGCCGGGGCCGGGCCGCGGGCCCGCATCCAGTCCGCGACCTCGCCGATCCGCCCGCGGGCGAGCGCGATCCGGGCCCGCTGCACTCCCACCGACGCCGCGATCGGCGCGGCGACGCCGGGCCGGGCCGCGAGCCGTCCCGCCTCGTCCAGTGCCTCGGCCGCCCCGTCGTGCTCACCGCGGGCGTGCCGGACCCGGGCCGCGACGACCAGGGCGGTCACCTGCCAGCGGGGCCGCCCGAGGCGGCGGCACAGCTCGGCGGCGGTCTCGGCGTGGTCGGCCGCCGCGTCCAGCTCGTCGCGCAGGTAGGAGACCTGGGCCAGACGCGCGTGGGCGACGCCGGCATCCGGCTGGTGCGTGCGGTCGGCCGGCCGGGCCCACGTGTCGAGGGCGGTCCGGTAGATGCGCAGCGCGTCGTCGAGGCGGCCCTGCGTCATCCGCATCCAGCCGATCAGGGACAGCGTGCGGGCGGCGAAGAACGGGTCGGCACGGGTGGCCCACGGGTGCACGGCGAGCTCGTGCAGCAGCGGTTCGGCGGCGTCGGCCGCGCCGTCGAGCAGGAACCCCGCCGCGAGGTCGTAGCGGAGGAAGTGGTCGAGGTAGCCGTCGCCGCGGCCGACGAGGGCGAGTCCGTCGTGCGCGTGCCGGACCGCTGCCCCGCCCCTGCCGGTCCGCAGGGCGAGCTCGGCGTGGACCAGCGCGACGACGGCGGGCACCGGACCGAGCCCGGGTCCGGGCTCCGGCTCGGCGCCCGCGCCGGCCTCCGCGCGGGCGAGCAGCGGTTCGACCTCCTCCAGGTGCCCGCTGACCAGCGCCGCGAGGGCCTTCGTCGCGCACAGGTGGGGGCGCGCGCGGAGCAGCTCGTCCGGCAGCGCCGCGAGCCACCGGTGCAGGGTCGCCGCCTCGCGCCGGCGGAGCCGCGACTCGGCGTGCTCGCCGGCGAGGTCGGCGGCCCGCTCGTGGTCGCCGGCCGTCAGGAGGTGGTGCACCGCCTGGTCGGGGAGCCGGTGACGGGCGTACCAGTCCCCGGCGGCGCGGTGCAGCGCGGCCACGCGCTCGGGCTGTTCGCGGGCCAGCCGGGCGCGGAGCAGGTCGGCGAACAGATGGTGGTACCGCCACCACCGGCGCACGTCGTCGAGCGGGTGGAGGAACAGGTTGGCCTGCTCGACCTGCTCGAGCAGCTCCTGGCTGTCGTCCTGCCCGCGGACCGCGTCGCACAGCGGCCCCGACAGTCGCTCCAGCACCGAGGTCTCCAGCAGGAACTGCCGCACCGCCGCCGGCTGGCCGTCGAGCACCTCCTCGGTCAGGTAGTCCAGGACGAACCGGTTGCTGCCGGAGAACTCGGTGACGAAGCGCTCGACGTCCGGCCGCCGGGACAGCGACAGCGCGGCGAGCTGCAGCCCGGCCGCCCAGCCCTCGGTCCGGGCCGCGAGGGCCGCGGTGGCCTCCTGCGGCAACGAGCGGGCGGTGGCGGCGCCGAGGAGCGCACCGGACTCCGCGACGGTGAACCGCAGGTCCTCGGCGCGCAGCTCGGCCAGCCGGCCGCGGGCCCGCAGGCGGGCCAGCGGAAGGGGCGGGTCCGCCCGCGTCGCGACCACCAGCCGCAGCGTGTCCGGGAGGTGTTCGAGCAAGGAGGCCACGGAGGCGTGGACCGCTGCCGAGTCGACGACGTGGTAGTCGTCCAGCACCAGCACGACCTGCTCGGCGCTCGCGACGAGCTCGTTGACCAGTGCCGCCACGGCGGCGTGGTACGACGGCGTGGACAGCCCGCCCGAGCGTGCGTCGACGGCCGCGGCGGTGCCCGGCCGGTAGCGGTCGAGCGCGGCGGCGACGTGGCGCCAGAAGCGGACGGGGTCGTTGTCGGCGTCGTCCAGGGACAGCCACGCGACCGGCGTGCCGCAGCCTGCGGCCCACTCGGCGATCGCGCTCGACTTGCCGAACCCGGCCGGCGCCGACACCACCACGAGCTCCCGGGTCAGCGCGGCGGACAGCGCGGCGGACAGCCGGGGCCGGGCGACGAACCCCTCCCGCAGGGCCGGCACGCGGAGCTTGGTGGCCAGCAGCACGTCGCGGTCCGCAGCCGTGCTCGCGGTCCCGGGGCCACGAGATCCGGTCACCGGGACTGCACCATCATGAACCGTTCTCCTGGTCGCTCCCTCGTCGTGACCGTGCGCCGACCCCTCGGCCTTGTCAAGGGCCGCGCCGGAGAGGGCCTGCCCCTCCCCTCCCCTTCCTTGGGCGGATCAGGCGGGCACGTGTCCGACGGGCGGGGGTACCGGCACCCAGTCGACGTACTTGCCGGTGCGGCCGTCGCCGGAGGACCGGCCCCGCAGCCGCCGCCCGACCCAGGGCAGGACGTGCTCGCGGTAGTAGCGCAGCTCGGTCGGGAGCCGGCGGTTGCGCGGGGTGTCCAGGCGCGCCGAGTGGGCCGCCGCGCCCTCGCCGAGGGCCTCGAGCACCAGCGCCGCGACCCTCCGGTGCCCCTCCGCGTTCAGGTGGAGCCGGTCCGGCGACCAGTAGCCCGACCGGCGGATCTCGGCGTCGTGGAAGACGTCGACGAACTCGGTCCCGTACTCCTCCGCGAGGCGCGCCACCCGGGTCGTGAGGAGCTCGCCCCGGGCCCGCACGGCCCGGCCGAACGGCAGCTGGGACGACGGATCGGCCCCGCTGAGCAGGACGAGCCGAACACCGGCCTCGGCGCAGCGACGCACGGCCCGCTCGGTCAGGGCGGTGAGCCGGACGACGTCGGTGCGCGGGCGGAGCATGTCGTTGCCGCCGCCGTTGAGGGTCATCAGCGTGGGTGCGGGGTCGAGGGCCAGCGCGGCCTCGAGCTGCTCGGTGACGATGGGTTCGAGCAGCCGCCCCCGGATCGCGAGGTTGGCGTAGTGCACCCCGCCGGCGCGGGTGGCGGCCAGGCCCGCCGCGACCCGGTCGGCCCAGCCGCGGGTCGACCCGTCGGGCTGCTCGTCGCCGACACCCTCCGTGAAGCTGTCTCCGATCGCTACGTACCGCACCCCGCCATTGTCCGTGGCGGGCGTGCGCATCCCGCCCCGGCCACCCCGAGGGGCCGCCGAGGCGACGGTCAGGCGCCCACGTACGCCGCGAGGTGCTCGCCGGTGAGCGTCGACCGGCCGGCGACGAGATCGGCGGGCGTGCCCTCGAAGACGATCCGGCCGCCGTCGTGCCCGGCGCCGGGCCCGAGGTCGATGATCCAGTCCGCGTGCGCCATGACCGCCTGGTGGTGCTCGATCACGATGACCGACCTGCCGGAGTCGACCAGGTGGTCGAGCAGGCCGAGCAGCTGCTCGACGTCCGCGAGGTGCAGACCCGTCGTCGGCTCGTCGAGGACGTAGACCCCGCCCTTCTCCCCCATGTGCGTGGCGAGCTTGAGGCGCTGCCGCTCGCCGCCGGAGAGCGTGGTGAGGGGCTGCCCGACCGTCAGGTAGCCGAGCCCGACCGCCGCGAGCCGCTCGAGGATCTTGTGCGCCGCCGGCGTGCGTGCCTCGCCCGAGCCGAAGAACTCCACGGCCTCGGCCACCGGCATCGCCAGCACCTCGCTGATGTCCTTGCCGCCCAGGTGGTACTCGAGCACGGCGGCGTCGAACCGCTTGCCCTCGCACAGCTCGCAGGTGGTGGCGACGCCGGCCATCATCGCCAGGTCCGTGTAGATCACGCCGGCGCCGTTGCAGGTGGGGCAGGCGCCCTCGGAGTTGGCGCTGAACAGGGCCGGCTTCACGCCGTTGGCCTTCGCGAACGCCTTGCGGATCGGGTCGAGCAGCCCGGTGTACGTGGCCGGGTTGCTGCGCCGCGAGCCCCGGATGGCGCCCTGGTCGATCGCCACCACGCCCTCCCGGGGCGCGACCGAGCCGCGGATGAGCGAGCTCTTCCCCGAGCCCGCCACCCCGGTGACGACGCACAGCACCCCGAGCGGGATGTCGACGTCGACGCCCTGCAGGTTGTGCGTGGCCGCCCCGCGCACCTCCAGCGCCCCCGACGGCGTGCGCACCGCCGGCTTGAGCGACGCCCGGTCGTCCAGGTGCCGCCCGGTGAGCGTGCCGCTGCCGCGCAGCCCCTCGACCGTGCCCTCGAACACCACCTCGCCTCCCGCGGAACCCGCACGCGGACCGAGGTCGACGACGTGGTCGGCGATCGCGATCGTCTCCGGCTTGTGCTCCACGACGAGCACGGTGTTGCCCTTGTCCCGCAGGGCCCGCAGCAGGTCGTTCATCCGCTGGACGTCGTGCGGGTGCAGGCCGATCGTGGGCTCGTCGAAGACGTAGGTGACGTCCGTGAGCGAGGAGCCGAGGTGGCGGATCATCTTGGTGCGCTGCGCCTCGCCGCCGGACAGCGTGCCCGACGGCCGGTCGAGCGACAGGTAGCCCAGCCCGATCTCGACGAAGGAGTCGAGGGTCTCGCCCAGCGACGTCAGCAGCGGCGCCGCGGACGGTGCGTCGAGTTCCCGGACCCAGGTGGCGAGGTCGCTGATCTGCATCGCGCACGCGTCGGCGATGCTGATCCCCTCGATCTTCGACGAGCGGGCCGCCTCGGTGAGCCGGGTGCCCGCGCACTCGGGGCAGGTGGAGAAGGTGGCCGCCCGCTCCACGAAGGCGCGGATGTGCGGCTGCAGCGCGTCGATGTCCTTGGACAGGTAGGACTTCTGGATCTGCGGCACGAGCCCGGCGTAGGTCAGGTTGATGCCCTCGACCTTGATCTTGGTGGGCTCCTTGTACACCAGGTCGTGCAGCTCGCGCTCGGTGAACTTCGCGATCGGCTTGTCCGGGTCGAAGAAGCCGCAGCCGCGGTAGATGCGGCCGTACCAGCCCTCCGTGCTGTAGCCGGGGACGGTGATCGCGCCCTCGTTGAGGGACTTGGTCTCGTCGTACAGCGCCGTCAGGTCGATGTCGTTCACCGACCCGCGGCCCTCGCACCGCGGGCACATGCCGCCGGTGATGCTGAACTCGCGGCGCTCCTTCACCTTCCGGCCGGCCTTCTCGACGGTGACCGCGCCCGCGCCGCTGATCGAGGCGACGTTGAAGGAGAAGGCCTGGGGGGAGCCGATGTGGGGCTCGCCGAGCCGGCTGAACAGGATCCGCAGCATCGCGTTCGCGTCCGTGACCGTGCCGACCGTGGAGCGCGGGTTGGCCCCCATGCGCTCCTGGTCGACGATGATCGCGGTGGTCAGCCCCTCGAGGACGTCGACGTCCGGGCGCCCCAGCGTCGGCATGAAGCCCTGCACGAAGGCGCTGTAGGTCTCGTTGATCAGGCGCTGCGACTCGGCGGCGATGGTGCCGAACACCAGCGAGCTCTTGCCCGACCCGGAGACGCCGGTGAACACGGTCAGCCGGCGCTTCGGGATCTCGACGCTGATGTCCTTGAGGTTGTTCTCCCGCGCCCCGTGCACCCGGATCAGGTCGTGGCTGTCTGCGGCGTGCAGCTCCGGCGACCCCGGGAGCGACCCCGGCCCGGGGTCCCTGGTCGTGGCGATGGTCATCGGCTCTCCCCCTGTGACGTCTGCTCGACCGCCGAGGTCACTGCACCTCGAAGATGCGGATCATGTTGCCAGCGGGATCGCGCAGGGCGCAGTCGCGGACGCCCCACGGCTGCTGCGTCGGCTCCTGGACCACGTCGGCGTCGCCGGCCTGCAGCCGCTCGAAGGTGCCGTCGAGGTCCTTGGTGGCCAGGTTGATGGAGGCGTAGGTGCCCTTGGCCATCATCTCGGTGATGGTGCGGCGCTCCTCGTCGGTGACGCCGGGGTCGGCGGCCGGCGGGTGCAGGACGATGGAGGTGCCGGGCTGGCCGGCCGGACCGACCGTGAGCCAGTGCAGGCCCCCGTACTCGACGTCGTTGCGGACCTCGAAGCCGAGCGTGTCGCGGTAGAAGGCCAGGGAGGCCTCGTGGTCGTCGTGCGGGAGGAAGGCCTGGTAGATCGTGATGTCCATGGCGGTCACGCTAGGTGCGGCGCCGGGGTGCGTGCTTCTCGATTCCTGACCGGTCTGCTGACCTGCCGCGCCACGCACGGCGACATCCCCTCCATCGCGCCCGCCGCCTCGCGCCGGTAGACGCTGGGTGGCACCCCGACCAGCTCGGTGAAGCGGGTGCTGAAGGTGCCCAGGGACGAGCAGCCGACCGCGAAGCAGACCTCGGTGACGCTCATGTCGCCCCGGCGCAGCAACGCCATCGCCCGCTCGATGCGCCGGGTCATGAGGTAGGAGTACGGCGACTCGCCGTAGGCCCGCCGGAACTCCCGGCTGAGGTGCCCCGCCGACATGTGCACGCCGCGGGCCAGCGCCTCGACGTCCAGGGGCTGCGCGTACTCCCGGTCGATCCGGTCACGGACGCGGCGCAACCGCGCGAGGTCACGCAGCCGCTGCGCCGAGGCGGGTGTGCTGGTCACGTCCGTGATCGTGCCACGCCGCGCGGGGGTTCCACCGCATCGTTGCGTGTCCACTGTCGAGTCGCGCACGCCGCCCTCGCGCCGGCACCCGACGGAGCCGGGGCCGGACGGGCCGCCCGGCCCCGACCGCCCTCCCTACTGCCCGCGGCCCGTGGCGGCCTGCAGCTCCTCGATCCGCTTCGACGCCTCGGCCTTGGTCAGGCCGCCCGGGTCGGGCAGTTCCTGACCGGCCTGCTGCGCGAGCGTCTCCAGGTAGGAGCGCTGCGGGCCGGTGATCGGCTCGTCGCCGGTGGTCCAGTCCTCCGGGTCCTTCGCCGCCGGGGTGCTGGTCTGGTCCTGGGTGTCGCGATCGGTCATGCTTCGAACATATCTTCGATCCCGCTCCCCCGCGACCCGAGGCGCCCCGGCACGGTGCGGCGGCGGTCAGGACATCGAGGCCGAGGGGCGTGCCCCCGCCGCCCCCTTGGCGATCGCCCGGATACGGAAGGCCCACCCGATCAGGATCACGCCTCCGACCAGCGCGAAGATGCCGACGAGCCAGATCAGCGCGAGGACGCCCGTGGCCGGCCACACGAGCAGCGCCAGGCCGAAGAGGATGTTCACGATCCCGGCGACCAGCGTCCAGCCCCAGGCGTGCGCCCCCGCCCGGCGCGCCGCGAACGCCTCGCCGATCTCCGCGACCCCCATGACGATCGCCCAGAAGGCGATGACGAACAGCAGCGCCAGCGCGGTGACCCCCGGCCAGACGAGCGCGACGAGGCCGGCCAGCACCGACAGGACGCCCTGCACCACCGGCCAGACCCAGTGCGCCGCGGTCCGCCGGGCCCGGATCCCCATCACCACGGCCACGACGCCGTCGAGGATCGCGTAGAAGCCGAACAGGAACACCAGGGTCAGCAGCGCGATCCCGGGACTCACCAGCGCGATGATCCCGAACAGGGCGATCAGGACGCCGCGCAGCAGCACCATCCACCAGACGGCGCCGGCGAAGGCCCGGATCGCGTCGGCGGGACCCTGCCCGGTCCCGGGTGCCCGGTCGTGGGCGCGGTCGGCCCGGTCGGCGCGGTCGGCGCGGTCGGCCTGGTCGGCGCGGTCGGCGCGGTCGTCGGCACTGTCGGCGCTGAGGTTCTCGGTCATGACACGGTCCCCCTCGGCGTCCCGGGTGGACACCTCGCGACCTTCGTACTCCTCGCGAGGGGAACGCGGAATCAGCCGGGCGTGGGAGGCTGGTCGACCAGCTGGGCCAGGTAGAGCTGCTCGCCCAGGCGCTCCATGAGCTCGAGGTTCGTCTCGATGTAGTCGATGTGGTGCTCCTCGTCGGCGAGGATCTCCTCGAACAGGTTCGCGGTGGTGATGTCGCCCTTCGAGCGGCACATCGCGATGCCCGGTCGGAGCCGCTGCACGACCTCGAGCTCGATGGCCAGGTCGGACTGCAGCATCTCGCGGACGTTCGTGCCGATGCGCAGCTGGGACAGCCGCTGGTAGTTCGGCAGGCCCTCGAGGAACAGGATGCGGTCGGTGATCCGCTCCGCGTGCCGCATCTCGTCGATCGACTCGTTGCGGGTGTAGGCGGCCAGCTTGGTCAGCCCCCAGTTCTGCTGCATCTTGGCGTGCAGGAAGTACTGGTTGATCGCGGTCAGCTCGCTGGTCAGCTGCTCGTTCAGCAGCGAGATGATCTCCGGGTCGCCGCGCATGGCATCGTCCTGTCGTCCGCTGTGATGGGCGCCGCGAACGGTAGTGGGTACGGACGGTGCGCAGCCACGAAGGACGGACTGTGCGACGGGAAGGCTTACCTGGGCCGGGCGCGGGCGGGGGCGGTCAGGCGGAGAGCGGCAGCTCGGACATCACGGACGGGGCGAGCTCGGCGGCGAGCAGGACGTCGACCCGGTCGAGGCAGGTCCCGCAGCCCGTGCCGGCGCCGCACGCGTCGCCGATCTCCTCGACCGTGCGGGCGCCCTCGCCGATGCAGTCCCGGAGCTCGACGTCCGTCACGGCGAAACAGATGCAGACGTACATGCAGGACAGCCTTTCGTCAGGTAAGCCTATGCTGGCAAATGATCACGGGCCGTGACAAGCCCTGTGCGGCGCTAACCTGACGGCGTGCCCCTCGAGGAGTACCGCCGCAAGCGCGATCGCGGGCGCACCCCGGAGCCCGTGCCGGAGACCGATCCCGCCGTCGGCGGGCCGGGCGACCGGTTCGTGATCCAGGAGCACCACGCCCGCGCCCTGCACTGGGACCTGCGGCTGGAGCGGGACGGCGTCCTCGCCTCGTGGGCCGTGCCGAAGGGCCTGCCGGTGGACACCGAGACCCTGCGGCTGGCGGTGCGCACCGAGGACCACCCGCTGGAGTACCTGGAGTTCTCCGGCGAGATCCCGCGCGGCGAGTACGGCGGCGGCAGTATGACGATCTGGGACAGGGGCCGCTACGAGACCGAGAAGTGGTCCGACCGCGAGGTCGCCTTCACGCTGCACGGCGAGCGGGCCCGCGGGAAGTACGTGCTCGTCAGGAGCAACCGGGAGCGTCGGGACGGCTGGCTGCTCAAGCGGTCGGACCGCACCGACCGCACCCCCCTCCCCCACGACACCGCCCCGATGCGCGGCGTGCCGGGCGAGCTGCCGGTGGACCCCGAGGGCTGGCTGCTGCAGGTCCGCTTCGGCGGCCGCCGGGTGGTCGTCGAGATCGACGGCGGGCGGGCCCGCCTGACGGCCGACGGCGAGGAGGTCCCGGCGAGGACCCTCGCCGAGCTCGGTCCCTCCGTCGGGGCCACCGCACTGCTGCTCGACGCCGAGCTGGCCCGCGGCGGCGAGCTGTGGATCTCCGACCTGCTCTTCCTCGACGGCCGGGACACCTGCGCGCTGGGGTTCGCCGATCGGCACGCCCTGCTCGAGGAGCTGCCGGCCCTCTCCGGCCCGCACTGGCGGCTCGCGCCGGTCTACCCCGCCGAGACGGGTGGTGCGGTGCTCGACGCGGTGCGCGGGCAGGGGCTGCCGGGCGTCGTCGCGAAACGGGCGGACTCCCCGTACCTGCCCGGCAAGCGCTCCGACACCTGGGTGGAGGTGGGCGAGAGGGACGGCTCCGCCGCGAAGAGGCCGCGCCCCCCGCGCACGAACGGGAAGGCCGGGGTGGGCCGGGCGAAACTGACCAACCCGGACAAGGTCCTCTACCCGCTCACCGGCACGACCAAGGCCGACGTGCTGGCCCACTACCGCACCGTCGCCCCCGTGATGCTGCCCCACCTCGCGGGCCGGCCGGTCACCCTGGTCCGCTGGCCGGACGGGGTGGAGAAGCAGTCGTTCTTCGAGAAGGACGTCTCGCGCCACGCCCCGGACTGGATCCGCACCGAGCGGGTCGGGACGCCGGGCGGGCGCTCCGAGACCGCCGACTTCCCCGTCATCGAGAGCGAGGAGGGCCTGGCCTGGGCGGCCAACCTGGCCGCGCTGGAGCTGCACGTGCCGCAGTGGCGGGTCGGCCCGCGCGGCGGCCGGCAGCCCCCCGACCTGGTCGTCTTCGACCTCGACCCCGGCGAGGGGACCACGGTCGTCGAGTGCTGCCGGGTGGCGCAGCGGATCGCCGAGGTGCTCGCCGAGGACGATCTCGAGGCGTGGCCCCGGACGTCGGGCGGCAAGGGCCTGCAGCTCTACCTGCCGGTCCGGGTCAGCCGGGCCGAGCAGACGATCGAGTTCGCCAAGGCCGTCGCGGAGCGGTTGGCCGACGAGTCCCCGCACACCGTCACCTCGGTGATGGCCAAGGCGCGCCGGCGCGGAAAGGTCTTCGTCGACTGGAGCCAGAACAACACCGCCAAGACCACGATCGGCAGCTACTCCCTGCGCGGGCGGGCCCGGCCGACCGTCGCCACCCCGGTGACCTGGGCGGAGGTCCGCGCCTGCCGGCGACCGGACGATCTCGTCTTCACCCTCGACGACCTGCCCGCCCGCCTCGACGCGCACGGTGACCTGCTCGAACCCCTGCTGTTCACCGAGCGGCAACGGCTTCCCCGTCGCGGCTGATCGGGTCCGGGTGAGAGGGTGCCGGACTGTGACGGAGGCGGAACCTGCGAGGCCGACCACGAGCGGGGACCGGCACCCGTACCTCGACGGGCCCTATCCGCGCCGGTACGCACACCGCGGCTGGCACATCGGCGAGCTGGCGGGCTGCGAGAACACGCTCGCCGGGTTCGAGCTCGCGGTCGCGAACGGCTTCTCCTACATCGAGATGGACGTGCACGCCTCGGCCGACGGCGTGCCGATGGTCCACCACGACGTCAGCCTCGACCGCACGACGGACGGCAACGGCCTGCTCGCGCGCCTGCCCGCGGCGGTGATCGAGGACGCCCGGGTGGCCGGGCGGGAGCCGGTCCCCCGGCTGGAGGCGGTCCTGGCGGCGCTGCCGGAGACGCGGTTCACCATCGAGCTCAAGTCCGACGCCGTCGTCCTGCCGACCCTCGCCGTGCTGGAGCGGCTCGACGCCTGGCACCGGGTGTGCCTGGGCGCCTTCTTCGACCGACGACTCGAGCGGGCCCGCGCGGCCGGGCCGCGGCTGCTCACGTCGATGGGGACGGGATCGGTCCTCGGCCTGCGCTCGCGGGCGTGGCTGGACGCCCTGCCGCCGCCGCTCCGCGCGCTGGACCCGGTCCTCCCCCGCGTGCGCGGGGGCCTCGCCCAGATCCCGCGGCACTTCGGCCCGCTCACCGTGGTCGACGACCGGCTGCTCGCCCGCGCCCACGGCGCCGGCCTCGAGGTCCACGTCTGGACCGTCGACGACCAGGCCGAGATGCGCGAGCTCCTCGCGATGGGCGTCGACGGGCTGCTCTCGGACCGGCCTGACCTCCTGATCACCCTGTGACGGCCGCGGCTGATCGCCGCCGGCGGACCCGGCGCTCTAGGCTGCCGCGGTGAGCAGCGAGGCCGCCCCCGCGGACCGGACCGGAGAGCGCGTCGCGCGGCGGCAGGTGCTCGCCTGGGCGTTCTGGGACTGGGGCTCGTCGGCCTACAACACGATCACGCTGACGTTCGTCTTCTCCGTCTACCTCACCGACACCGTCGGGCGGGACCTACCGGGCGGGGTCGACGCCAACAGCTGGCTCGGCTACGCCATCGGCGCCGCCGGCCTGGTGATCGCGCTGCTGGCGCCGGTGGTCGGGCAGAGCGCCGACCGGGCCGGGCGACGGCTGCGCTCCACGGGGATCTGGACCGCCGCCACCGTCGCGTCGATGGCGCTGCTGTTCCTGGTCCGGGACGACTGGCACTACCTGTGGCTGGGCCTGGTGCTGCTCGGCCTCGGCTCGATCTTCTTCGAGCTCGCGGAGGTCTCCTACAACGCCGTCCTCCGGCAGATCTCCACGCCCGCGACCATCGGCCGCGTCTCCGGCTTCGGCTGGGCCATGGGCTACGTCGGCGGGATCGTGCTGCTCCTGGCGGTGTACCTGCTGTTCATCGCGGGCGAGGGCGGCGCGCTCGGGGTGAGCACCGAGGGCGGGCTCAACGTCCGGGTGGTCGCGCTCGTGGCCGCGGCGTGGTTCGCGCTGTCCGCGATCCCGCTGTTCCTCGCGGTGCCCGAGGCCCCGCCGGCCGTCGACCGCCCGGCCCGGCTCGGCGTGCGGGCGAGCTACCGCAAGCTCGTCACCGACCTGCGCGGCCTGCACCGCACGAGCCCGCACACCGTCTACTTCCTCGGCGCCAGCGCATTGTTCCGGGACGGTCTCGCCGCGGTGTTCACCTTCGGCGCGGTCATCGCGGTCAGCGTGTACGGACTGGGCTCCGGCGACGTGCTGATCTTCGGCGTGGCCGCGAACGTCGTGTCCGCGCTCGGCGCGCTCGCCGGCGGATGGCTCGACGACCGCATCGGCCCGAAGGCGGTCATCGCCGGGTCGCTGGTCGGGTTGCTCGCGTGCGGCGTGGTGCTGCTGTTCCTGTCCGGGCCGACGGCGTTCTGGGTGTTCGGGCTCGGGCTGTGCCTGTTCGTGGGCCCGGCGCAGTCCTCCTCGCGCACCTACCTGGCCCGGCTCACGCCGCCGGGCCAGGAGGGCCAGATGTTCGGGCTCTACGCGACCACCGGGCGCGCGGTGTCCTTCCTCGCCCCGACCCTGGTGGGCTTCTTCACCTACGCCTTCGGCTCGGACCGGGCCGGCACCGTCGGGATCCTCGTGGTGCTCGCGGCCGGGCTGCTCGCGCTCTGGCCGGTCCGGCGACCCGGGACTCCCGTGTCCTGAGCGTGCGTGCCGCGGAGAGGTCGGACGTCCGACCGTCGCTCGGCGAACAGCCCTCACCTGCGTCTCTTCGGATGCATGAGGTGGCCGGGTAACGGGAAGCCACCGGGATGTAAACACTCCGCGCCGTGCCGGTGAGCTAAGTCACAGAGGGCTGACACGTCACATTCGCGTGTGGCAGAGCGGCCTTTGGGCCACACTCTCAGTTCGGGACAGGAGCGGGTGACCGACGGTCGTGGGACGGTCGGCACGGCCCGCGGAATGCTTCCCCCCGGGAATGCACGTCTGTACTGCAGACGTTACACCCGGTGGCGACGACGTGACCGTCGAGGGGTGCCCCCCTCGGCCGAAGACGGGAGGATGACGCGCATGGCCGACCGCGTGCTCCGTGGCAGCCGGCTCGGGGCTGTCAGCTACGAGACCGACCGGAATCACGACCTGGCGCCGCGGCAGGTGGTCCGCTACGTGTCTCCCGCGGGCCACGAGTTCGAGGTTCCCTTCGCGAACGACGCCGAGGCCCCCGCGACCTGGGAGTCGCCGCAGGGCGGCGTCGGTCGCCGGGTCGACGGTGTCGAGCCGGAGCAGAAGAAGACCAAGCCGCCGCGCACCCACTGGGACATGCTGCTGGAGCGGCGCTCCATCCCGGAGCTGGAGGAGCTGCTCAACGAGCGCCTCGACCTGCTCCGCGAGCGCCGCCAGGAGATCGCCTAGTGATCGTCTGACCCCTCGAACGGGTCGGCGTCGCGACGGCGACGCCACGGCGGACGCGCCGCAGCACACCACGAAGCCGGGCCACCTCCCGTGGGGCCCGGCTTCGTGGTGTCCGGGGTCGGGCAGGCGATGATGACCACATGTCCGCACGCACGATCCGGGAGCTGGCCGACACCCACGTCGCCGCGCACGCCGAGCTCGACCCGCTCCTCGCGACCTCGCTGGGCCTGCCCACCGGCCAGGACCGGCTCCCCGATCTGTCCCCCGCCGGCGAGGAGGCGCTCGACGCCCTCGACTGGGACACCCTCGCCCGCCTCGACGCCGCCGGTGAGCCCGGGAACGACACCGAACGCCGGTGCGCCCGGCTGCTCCGCGAGCGCCTCGCCGCCGCACGGGCCACGCGCGAGCTCGGCGAGCACCTGCGCAACGTCCAGATCCTGTTCGGCCCGGTCCAGGACCTGCGCACCACGCTCACCCTGATGCCCACCGGCACGGCCGAGGAGCGCTCGAACGTCGCGGCACGCCTGGCCGCCGTGCCCGCCGCGTTCGCCGGCTACGCCGAGAGCCTCCGGGCCGGCGCCGCCCGCGGGCTGCTCGCCGCGCCCCGCCAGGTCGACGCCGTCGTCGACCAGTTCGGCGCGTGGCTCGCGGCCGACTGGTTCGCCGCGTTCGCCGCCGAAGCCGGGCTGCCCGACGGCAGCGCGGATGCCGCGACCGCGGCCCTCGGCACGCTGCGGGAGTTCCTGACCCGCGAGTACCGCCCGCGCACCGAGGGCGTCGCGGACGCGGTCGGCGAGGAGCGCTACCGGGTCGCCGTCCGCCGCTGGACCGGCGCAGACCTCGATCCCCGCGAGGCCTACGACTGGGCCTGGTCGGAGTTCCACCGGATCCTCGGCGAGCAGCGGGTCGAGGCCGCGAGGATCCTGCCCGGGGCCACGCCGCGCGAGGCGATGGTGCACCTGGAGACCCACGGCGAGGTCGTCGAGGGCGTCGAGGCGATCCGCGACCGGCTGCAGGGGATCATGGACGACACGATCGCCGCGCTGCAGGGCACGCACGTGGACCTCGCGCCCGAGCTGCTGCGGGTGGAGGCCATGATCGCGCCCGCGGGCAGCGCCGCGGCCCCGTACTACACGCAGCCCTCGCTCGACTTCTCCCGGCCCGGCCGCACGTGGCTGCCCACTCTCGGCCGCGACCGGTTCCCGATGTGGGACCTGGTGAGCACCTGGTACCACGAGGGCGTGCCGGGCCATCACCTGCAGCTCGGCCAGTGGGCGCTCTGTGCGGGCGAGCTCTCCACGTTCCAGGCCTCGGCCGGGATGATCAGTGGCAACCTGGAGGGCTGGGCGCTCTACGCCGAGCGGCTGATGGACGAGCTGGGCTTCCTCACCGACCCCGGCGAGCGGCTCGGCTACCTCGACGCGCAGATGATGCGGGCGATCCGCGTGCTCATCGACGTCGGCATGCACCTGGAGCTGGCGGTCCCGGCGGACTCGCCGCGGCACGCCGGCCGGACCTGGACCCCGGAGCTGGCCCGGGACTTCTTCGGCGCCTACTGCGGGCGCGACGCCGCGTTCCTGGACAGCGAGCTGCTGCGCTACCTGGGTGGGCCGGGGCAGGCGATCAGCTACAAGCTCGGCGAGCGCGCGTGGCTGGCCGGACGGGACGCCGCGAGGCGGGCGCGGGGTGCGGAGTTCGACCTGAAGGCCTGGCACATGGCCGCGCTCTCACAGGGCTCGCTGGGCCTCGACGACCTGGAGCAGGAGCTGGCCGCGCTGTGAGGCGCACTCTGGAACCACGATGCGCAGGATCCGGCTCTCGAGCCGCATCATGGTTCCATGCTGCGCAGAACCGGGCCCTGAGCCCGCGTTGTGGTTCCCTACTGCAATCAGGCGTCGAGCACCCCGGACCCGACGACCGGGGGCAGCGTCGACCAGGGGAAGTTGATCCAGAGCGGGGTGTGCTTCCACACGTACTCGCAGCGCACCTCGCTCTGCGGCTTCTCGTAGACGACCGCGCACCGCACGTCCGCCACGTGCTCGCCGCAGAAGTCCCGCACCAGCTTCAGGGTGGCGCCGGTGTCGGCCACGTCGTCCGCCACGAGGACCCGGGCCCCGGACAGGTCGACGACGTTGGGCACGGGCGGGAGCATGACCGGCAACGCCAGCCGCTCCCCCACCCCGGTGTAGAACTCGACGTTCATGACGTGCAGGTTCTTCACGCTCAGCGCGTAGCCCAGCGCGCCCGCCACGAAGAGGCCGCCGCGTGCGATGGACAGGATGATGTCCGGGCGGTAGCCGCTGTCGGCGACCTGCTCGGCCAGCTCGCGCGAGGCCGTGCCGAACGTCTCCCACGTCAGCGTCTCGCGCTCGGCGTTCGTCACGGCGTCGCTCATGGCGGGCAGCCTAACGAGCGGTGATCAGGCGCGGACGGACCCGTCGCCCGCGGCGGTGTCCCGGACCTCCCGGGCGGGACGCAGCCGGCGGAACCGGTGCGCGAAGCCCCAGCGCGCGACGTTGACGAACGCCTCGATCATCACGGCGGCGTCCATCTTGGACGACCCGATCTGCCGCTCGGTGAAGGTGATCGGCACCTCGACGACGCGGAAGCCGGCCTGCAGCGCCCGCCACGCCAGGTCGATCTGGAAGCAGTAGCCCTGCGAGATCACCGAGTCGAGGTCGAGCTGCTCGAGCACCTGCCGCCGGTACACCCGGTAGCCCGCGGTGATGTCACGGACGTGCGCGCCGAGCGCGATCCGCGCGTACAGGTTGGCGCCGCGGGAGAGCCACTCGCGGTGGGCGGGCCAGTTCACGACCTCGCCGCCGGGCACGTAGCGGGAGCCGAGGACCAGGTCGGCGCCCGGGCCCTCCTCCAGCGCGGCCAGCAGCGCGGGCAGGTCCTCGGGGGCGTGCGAGCCGTCCGCGTCCATCTCGACGACGACCTGGTGCTCGCCGCTCAGCGCGTGCCGGAAGCCGGCGAGGTAGGCGGCACCGAGGCCGCTCTTGCCCTCCCGGTGCAGCACGCGCACCCGCGGGTCCTTCGCCGCCATCTCCTCGGCGAGCTCGCCCGTGCCGTCGGGGCTGGCGTCGTCGACGACCAGGATGTCCGCGTCGGGCACGGCCGCGTTGAGCCGCGCGACGACCCGGCCGAGGTTCTCCCGCTCCTCGTAGGTCGGGATGACCACCAGGACCGGTCCCGGGGGCTCAGCCATCGACGTCCTCTCCTGCCCGGGGGGCGTCCGTGGGCCCCGTGCGGGGCCCCGCCCCCTCCTGCGCGGCGGCCGCACCCCGGCGTGCCCGCCTCCCGGTGAGCAGCGCGGCGCCGATCGCCATGACTCCCACTGCGGTCAGCACCCACTCGGGCACGGATCGCAGCCGAGTGGCCAGCGTAGTCGTGTCCTCCAGCGACTCGACAGCGACCAGGGTGCCGGGCACGAACTGCCCGGTACTGCCGGTCACCGCGCCCTCCGGCGTGATCGTCGCGCTGACCCCCGACGTCGTCGCGACGACCACCGGCCGGTCGTGCTCGACCGCCCGCACCCGCGACATCGCCAGCTGCTGGTACGTCATCTCCGACAGGCCGAAGGTGGCGTTGTTGCTGGGGACGGCGAGCATCGTCGCACCCGCCGAGACGCTGTCCGCCACCAGGTCGTCGAACGCGATCTCCCAGCAGATCGCGACACCGATCTCGGCGCCGCCGGCCTGCAGCACGCCGGGGCCCGGACCGGGCACGAAGTTGCCCGCCCGGTCGACGTAGCTGGAGAAGAGCCGGAAGAACGAGCGCCACGGCATGTACTCGCCGAAGGGCTGGATCCGCCGCTTGTCGTTGCGCGCGACCGGGCCCAGCACCGGGTCCCAGACCAGGATCGTGTTGCTGGCCGTCCGGTCGGGGTTCACCAGCACCGAGCCGACCAGGATCGGCGCCCTGATCGCGGCCGCGGCCCGCGAGATGACCGCGGCGGCGTCGGCGTTGCGGAACGGGTCGATGTCGGAGGAGTTCTCCGGCCAGATGACGACGTCGGGCTGCGGCTGCCGGCCGGCGGCCACGTCCGCGGCGAGCTGCTCGGTGACCCGGACGTGGTTGTCCAGTACGGCGCGGCGCTGGGCGTTGAAGTCCAGGCCCAGCCGCGGCACGTTGCCCTGGACGGCGGCGACGGTGATCGGCTTCGTCGGGCCGTTCACGGTGGCCGGGACGAGCCCCGCGACCGGGCCCGCGACCAGCGCGATCACCAGCAGGACGGCCGGGACGACGGCCGCCCGGACCTCGCGCCGGACGAGCCGCCGGACCAGCTCGCCGAGCGCGAGCCCGGCGAGCACGGTGACGAACGACAGCAGCGGCACCCCGCCGACCGACGCCGCGGACAGGAAGAGGCCCTCGGGCTGGCCGAACCCGACCCGCCCCCAGGGGAGGCCGCCGAACGGGACCCGGCTGCGCAGCGCCTCGGCCGCGACCCACACCGCGGCGCCCCAGAGCGGCGCGGCGGGCAGCCGGGAGGTCACCGCCATACCGGCACCGGCCAGGCCGAACGCCAGCGCCTCGAACAGGCACAGGGCCAGCCACGGCAGCGCGCCGACGAAGCTGCCGGTCCAGCTCAGCAGCGGAACCAGGAAGCCCAGGCCGAACAGGAAACCCAGCAGGAACCCACGGCGGGCGCGGACGCCGCGCAGCACGACCCCGAGCACCGCGAACACCGGCGGCGCGAGCCACCACAGCTCGCGCGGCGGGAAACTCAGGTAGAGCAGCACGCCGGCGGCGACCGCCGGGAGCACCCGGGCCAGCAGCCGCAGCGACCGCGCGGACCGCGAGCCCCGCGGGGCGGACCCGGCCTGCGCGGGGTCGAGGGTCGGTGCGGCCACGGGGAGAGCCTACGGCGCGCACCCGCGGGGTCTGCTGCAGGAGGGCGGCTGCTACAGGAGGTCGAGCACGCCCGGCCGGGCCGCGGGGCCGGTGCGGCGGAACCACTCGCGGCCGTAGGCGGCGGCGAAGTCCTGCTCCGGGAGCTCGGCGGGGTCGACCTGGCTGGCGTGCGCGAGGATCGCGGCCCGCTTGACCGCGAGGTGCCGGGCGTCGCCGGCGACGGTCAGCGCGATCTCGTCGCCCTCGCGGCCGAAGGGCACCGATGCGGCGCGGGCGGCGCCGTGCACGAGGTGCCCATCCGGGCCGAGGCCGTTGCGGTCGACCGTCGCGAGGTAGGCGTCCGCGCCGGTCAGCTCGGCGGCGATGCTGCCGACCACGCCGGCCATCCGGTGGTCGGGGTGGCCGTAGACGCCCAGCTCGTCGTCGGCGAGCAGGGTGCCGGCGCCCTCGTCGTCGACGATCTCGGCGAGCCGGCTGGCCAGGGCGAGCGGTTCGGCGCCGGCGAGCGCGCGGGCGTGGGTGCTGTCGGGCCCGCCGGGCAGCCCGGAGTCGCGGCGGCCGAGCAGCACCAGCCGGGCGACGCCGAGCAGCTCGGCGGCGTGCTCGAGCTCGGCCAGCCGGCGCTGCCGCACGGTCTCGCCGGGCCGCAGGGGGAGCCGGGAGCCGCCCAGCTCACCGCCGGTGGCCATGACGAGCACCACGCGGGCACCGGCGTCGGCCAGGCGGCGCAGCGTGATGCCGGTGAAGATCGCCTCGTCGTCCGGGTGCGGGTGCAGGGCGACGACGGTGTGTCCGCGCAGGTCGGGCTCGGGGAGCGCGGGAACGGCGGAGGGACGGGGGCTGCCGAGCGCAGAGGCCGCGGGAGCGGTCATGGAGGTGATCGCAGTCTGTGTGGGCCGCGGGAGCGCGGCGGGCGGACGGTTCCGGGGGTGTCAGCGGCAACAGCGACAACACCCCGGACAGCAGCGACCCGCGAGGGGGCGGCGGCCGGTCCGGTCGATCACGCGGGACAGGATGCCAGAGCGAAGCGGCGGCGCGGAAGCGGGGGCGCCCGACGTCACTCCTCGGGTCCGCCCCCGGTCCCGTGCAGGATCCGGCCCTCGCGCACCGTACGCAGGCACTGCGTGCCGTCCCAGAGCGCGTACGAGGCGGGGCCGCCGGTCACCGGGACGGGTGTACCGGAACCGCCCGCGGCGTACCGGCCGCCGGCGGTGTGGGCGGCCAGGGCGGTGCCCTCGTCGACCGACGACGAGGGGGTGCGGTGGGCCGTCGCGGCCCGGACGGCGGCCCACGGGTCCAGCGGCGTGACCGGGGAGTCCGAGCCGAACGCGAGGGCGACGCCGGCCCCGGCGAGCGCGCGGAACGGGTTCATCCCGCGGGCCCGGTCCGGCCCGAGCCGCGCCGCGTACATTCCGTCGGGCCCGCCCCACGCCGCGTCGAACAGGGGCTGCACGCTGGCCACCGCGCCGAGTGCGGCCAGCCGGGCGGCCTGCCCGGCGTCGACCATCTCCAGGTGCTCCAGGCGGTGGCGGGCGGCCCGGACCGCCCCGGGCGAGGTGCGGCGGGCGGCCTCCTCCAGCGCGGCCACGGCGTCCTCGACGGCGGCCTCGCCGATGACGTGGAAGCCCGCCTGGATCCCGGCGCGGGTGCAGGCGGTGAGGTGTGCGGCGAGGGCGTCGGGGTCGAGGTAGCGGTTGCCCGTGCAGTCCGGGGCGTCGAGGTACGGCGTGTGCAAGGCGGCCGTGCGCGAGCCGAGCGAGCCGTCGACGAACAGGTCGCCGGCCAGGCCGTGCGCCCCCGTCTCCCCCCGGAGCGTGTGCGCGGCCTGCGGGGTGTCGACGGCCTCGCCCCAGTACCCGACGACGTGCACGCCGTGCCCGCTCCCGAGCAGGTCGGCCAGATCGGCGCGGCCGGAGACCTCGGGACCGGCGCACTCGTGCACCTCGGCCACCCCGCGGGCGGCGGCGTGGTCGAGGAAGGCGCGCTGGGCCGAGCGTCGCTGCGCGGGGTCCAGGGCGGCCAGGGCGGCGCGGCGGACGTGGTGGTGGGCGTCGGCGCTGAGCGGGCCGGCCGGGCTCCAGCCCGCGCTGCCGACGGCGTCGGGTGCCCGGTCGACCAGGGCGGTGGAGACCAGGGCGGAGTGGACGTCGATGCGGCTGAGGTAGACCGCCCGGCCAACGGCGGCGCGATCCAGCTCGGCCCGGGTCGGCAGAGGGCCGGACCAGCGGTCCTCCTCCCAGCCGTGACCCCACACGACGGCGGAGGGCGGGGCCGCGCCCGCGGCCTCCGCCACCGCCGCGAGGACCTCCGCCGCGGACGCGCAGCGGGTGAGGTCCAGCCCGTCGAGCAGCAGGCCGGAGGCGGTCGCGTGCACGTGCGCGTCGACGAACGGCGAGGTCAGCAGGACCCCGTCGAGCTCCTCGACGCGCGCGGCGCTGCGCTCCCGGACCTCCTCCGCTCCCCCGGTCCAGGTCACCCGTCCGGCCTCGGTCTCGATCGCGACGGGACCGGGCCGGCCGGGCAGCCGGAGGCCGGTGAGCAGGGTGCGGGACACGGCCGGCTGTCTACCGCACCCCGCCGCCGTCGACCGGCACGGGGTCGACCGGCACGGGGTCGACCGGCACGGGGTCGACCGGCACGGGACCGGTCAGTACGGGGCCTTCGGCATCAGGATCCACAGCACGATGTAGACCACGAACTGCGGGCCCGGGAGCAGGCAGGACAGCAGGAAGATCAGCCGGACCACGAACGGGCTGAGGCCGAAGCGCTGGGCGAGGCCGGCGCAGACGCCGGCGATGACGGCGCCGTTGCGGGGGCGGGTGAGGGTGGTTGCCATGGTGTCGTCGAGCTCCTCGATCGGTCGGCGGCGGTTCTCGCCGCCCTGCACCTCACGATGCCGCCTTCGCGGAGCGGGTGCCTCCGGACAACGCCCGGAGCAGGACCGGG
This sequence comes from Pseudonocardia lutea, assembly GCF_042658055.1. Lineage (NCBI taxonomy): Bacteria > Bacillati > Actinomycetota > Actinomycetes > Pseudonocardiales > Pseudonocardiaceae > Pseudonocardia > Pseudonocardia lutea. The sequence continues at coordinate 51,411 of NZ_JBHSQK010000001.1, read as the reverse complement.
GTTCCCCCGGAGGGGCGACATAGCAGATCTCCCCGACACTTCGAGCCCTCGGGTCGTGGCTGTCCACATCGATGTGCCCGTGCGGCCCGGTGGCCGCGGTCGAGCGTGCCGGGGAGCGCGGTTGTCCACAGCGGAGGGGCGAGGACTCCTGCGGCCGGGTCCGCGCTCCTAGCGTCCGCCGCGTGCCGATCCGCCTGCTCCCCACCCCGTGTCGCCGCCCGACGTCCCCGCTCGCCTTTCTGGTCGCGCTCGCCCTCCTCGTCGTGCTCGCCTCGGTCGGGGCGCCTCCCCGGGCCGTCGCGGGCGTCCCGCCCGGTCCCGCGCCCGACCCCCGGCCGACCGCCGTCGTCGCGCTGGGCGACAGCGCCGCCTCCGGCGAGGGCGCCGGCGGCTACGAGGCGGGGACGCGCGGCGAGGGCGGGAACTGGTGCCACCGCTCCCCCGCGGCCTACGTGCACCGCAGCGCGCTGGCCGAGATCGGCGTGAACCTGGCCTGCTCGGGGGCCGGTGCCGAGCACGTCGGGTTCGGTGCGGCGGTGCACCACACCGAGGGATCGCAGGCACGGCGGCTGGTGGAGGTCGCGCGGCGGCAGCGGGTCCTGGCGGTGACGCTGCAGGTGGGGGCGAACGACGAGCCGGACCTGTCCGGCGTCGCCGTCGCCTGCATCCGGGCCTTCCTCGACCTGCGCGAGCCGGGGTGCCGCACGACCGTCGGCCCGGGCTGGGCGGGCCGACTCGCGGCCGTGGCGCCCCGGATCGAGGCCGCGGCCCGGGACGTGCGGGCGGCCATGACCGAGGCGGGCTACGCACCGACCGACTACGCGTTCGTGCTGCTCTCCTACGCCGCGCCGGGCAGCGAGGCGATGCCGGTCTGGCACGGGGTCCAGGGTTGCCCGTACTCGCGGCCCGACGCCGGGTGGGGCCGGACCGTGGCCTTCCCGCAGCTCGCCGCCACGATCGGCGCGGTGGCCGAGCGGGTCGGCGCGCGGTTCCTCGACCTCGCCCGGCTCGCCGAGGGCCGCGAGGCGTGCACCGGACCGCTGCGCGACGAGTGGCAGCGCCGGCTGACCGTGGACCCGCGGACCCTGGTGCAGGGCGCCCTCGACACCGCGGGCCGGCACCTGTTCCAGGAGTCCTTCCACCCGACCGCGGCGGCGCACACCGCCATCGCGGGTTGCCTGCGCGAGTTCCTCGGCGGCGGCGCGGCGCGCGCGTCGTGCGTGCCCGGGCGCGACGGTGCCGCCCATCCGGAGGTGGCGGCGTGAGCGGGCCGCGCCGGGCGCCCGGACCCGCCGGCCCGACCGCTCGAGGCGACGCAACCGACGCGGTCGAAGCGACGGCCTCGATCGACGCGGTCGACCGGCGGCACGACTCAGAGGACGACGAGGTCCCGGGACCCGTTGTTGAGCCGCTCGGCGCCGGTCTCGGTCACCACCACGATGTCCTCGATCCGGGCGCCCCACTCCCCGTCGAGGTAGATACCGGGCTCCACGCTGAACGCCATCCCGGGCTCGAGGGTGAGCGCGTTGCCGCCCACGATGTAGGGCTCCTCGTGGACGTCGAGGCCGATGCCGTGGCCGGTGCGGTGCACGAACCGCGGGCCGAGGCCGGCCTCCGTGATGGGGGCGCGGGCCGCCTCGTCGACCGACTCCGCCGTGACGCCCGGGCGCACGGCCCGCACCGAGCGCTCCTGCGCCTCCTGCAGCACGGCGTAGGTCTCGCGCACCGGCGCCGGCGGCTCTCCCCCGACCGCGTACGTGCGGGTGCAGTCCGAGTTGTAGCCGCTGGCGAGCGGCCCGCCGATGTCGACGACCACCACGTCGCCGGGCTCGACCACGCGGTCCGACACGTCGTGGTGCGGGCTCGCGCCGTTCGGCCCCGACCCGACGATCACGAACGCGGCCTCGGTGTGCCCCTCGGCGACGATCGCGGCCTCGATGTCCGCGCCGACCTGCGCCTCGGTCCGGCCGGGCTTGAGGATCTCGGCCATCCGCGCGTGCACCCGGTCGATCGCGGCGCCGGCGAGCCGGAGCTGCTCGACCTCCGCGGCGTCCTTGCGCATCCGCAGCTCGCGCAGGACCGGTCCGGCGAGCGTCTGCCGGACGTCGGGGAACGCGTCCCGCAGGCCGAACACGTGCCGCGCCGGCATCCCGTCGGCCACCGCCATCCGCGTGGGGCCGCCCGCGAGGTCGGACACGAGCAGGTACGGGTCCTCGCCGTCGGTCCAGGTGAGGACCTCCACGCCGAGCGCCTCGAGGGTCGGGAGGTCGAACCCGGGGGCCTCCAGCCGGGGCACGACCAGCGCGGGCGGGGCCCGGTGACCTGCGGCGGGGAGCACGAGGCAGGTCAGCCGCTCGTGGGACTCGCCCGCGTGGTCGACCAGGTAGCGCAGGTCCGTGCCGGGGGTGACGAGCAGGACGTCGGTGCCCTGCTCGGCGGCGATCTCGCCGGCCCGGCGCAACCGGTCGGCGAGCAGCTCGGTGGGGACGGCGTGGCTCATGGGGCGAGCTTAGGGCGCTCACGCTGCGCGTCGGCCGTGCCTGGCATGCTGGCTCACCGTGACGGCACCCCAGAAGTCCGCGCTCCAGGCACCCGCCGGCTCGCTGATGCTGCTCGACGCCGCGAGCATGTACTTCCGCGCCTTCTACGGCGTGCCGGAGTCGATCACCGCGCCGGACGGGACACCGGTCAACGCGGTCCGCGGATTCACCGACATGATCGCCCGCCTGGTCGCCGAGCACCGCCCCGCGCGGCTGGTCGCCTGCCTGGACCTCGACTGGCGGCCGGCGTTCCGGGTGGAGGCACTGCCCTCCTACAAGGCGCACCGGATCGAGGGCTCCACGCCCGGCAGCGGGCCGGACACCGCGCCCGCGGGGATCCCCGAGGAGGTGCCGGACACCCTGGCGCCGCAGGTGCCGATCATCCTCGAGGTGCTGGCCGCCGCCGGCATCGCCACCGGCGGCGCGGAGGGTCACGAGGCCGACGACGTGATCGGCACCTTGGCCCACCGCGAGTCCGCCGACCCCGTGGTGGCGGTCAGCGGCGACCGGGACCTCATGCAGATCGTCCGCGAGGAGCCCACCCCGGTGCGGCTGCTCTACGTGGGCCGCGGCCTGGCCAAGGCCGAGCTCCTCGGGCCGGCCGAGGTCGCCGAGAAGTACGGCGTCCCGCGGGCTCGGGCCGGCGAGGCGTACGCCGAGATGGCGATGCTGCGCGGCGACCCCTCCGACGGGTTGCCCGGGGTGCCCGGGGTGGGCGCGAAGACGGCGGCCACGCTGGTCGGGAAGTTCGGCTCGTGGGCCGAGCTGGTCGCGGCCGTGGGCGAGGTCGGCGACACCCGGCTCGCGGCGAGCGTCCGGAGCAAGCTGTCGAAGGCGACGGACTACCTGGCCGTCGTCGAGCCGGTGGTGCGGGTGGTGCAGGACGCGCCCGTGGAGCTCTCCCGGGCCGACGCCCTGCCGGACTCCCCCGCCGACGCCGGGGCGCTCGCCGCACTGGCCGAGCGCTGGGGCCTGGGCGGGTCAGTGGATCGGCTGCTGGCCGCGCTCAAGGGCTGAGGGTCCGCTCCGGCCCGCTCCGCGCCGTCGACGTCGCTCGGGACCGGGCTCAGGGGGGTCAGAAGGCTCAGGGGGATCAGAAGAAGGTCCCGCACCACGGCACCTCGGCCGTCGCGAAGAGGTTGTCGGCCCGCGCCACGTCGGCCCGGTCGGAGGCGGTCCACCAGCCGCTCGCGACCAGCTCCGACGGGCGCCGATCACCGAGGTAGGCCATCGCGAGGCCCGCGACGTCGCACTCGAGGTCGGCCGGACCGTCGCCGGGCGCGCCGGGCGCGGGGCCGTTCGTGCCGTCCCGGTCGCCCGCGCCGATCACGTGCACGCCGTCGTTCGCCGGGAACACCGCGTCGTGCACGCGGAGGCGGAGCGGCTCGCCCGCGGTCCCGCCCCACGTGCGGGCGGCGAGGGCCGCGGGGACGTCGAGCAGGCGCAGCCAGGTCTCGTCGTCGATGCCGGTCGTCCGGCAGGCGCGTGGGTCCTCGAGGAGCAGGTCCACCGGCTCGTCCAGCGGACGGAGCGGGGCGGACACGTGCCGGAGGAGGTCGATGCCGAGCAGGAACCGCCAGAGGCCGCTCGTGGCCTGTGGTGTCGCGGCGTGCAGGTCGGCGATCTCGAGGACGTTCTCCCCGAACTCCGTGCCCTCCTGGCGCACCGTCCAGGTCACGAAGCCGTCGTCGCCGTCGGGGCCGGTATGCACCGCGATCCCCCGGGCCGCGTCCGTGCGGGGACGGCGGAGGGACAAGGCCCACCAGCCCGCGTCCCGGACGATCGGGCCCGGACGGGTGGTGTCGCCGAGGATGCGGGTGTAGAGCGGCGGCAGCACGGTCGCGGCCTCGTCGGGATCGATCAGCCGGACCGCGCCGCCGGCTGGGGTGCCGGTGCGGAACCGGGCACCCGCGTCCACCCGGAGGGTCCGTCCGCGGCTCGCAACCCCGTAGCCGAAGCGGCCGTAGATCCGGGCCTCGCTGGCCCGCAGGGTCGCGGTGACCTCGCCGCGGTCGGCAGCCTCGCGCAGCTGCGCACGCATGAGCGCGGTCAGCAGGCCGCGGCGCGTGCGGTCGGCCCGGACGCCGACGCGGGTCACCGCGGCCATCGGCACCCGCCGGCCGCCCGGCACGACCAGCTCCGATCCGAAGCTGGTGGCGGTCCCGGCCAAGGTGTCGGGGGGAAGGTTCACGCCGAGGGTGCGCCCGGGGGCGTACGAGGTCCGGGTGACGGCCCACCGCTCGTCGTCCACCGGACCTGCGGCGTGCAGGGCGGCCCCGAACAGCGCGTGGGCCGCGCGGAGCTCGTCGGGCTCCAGCACCCGCACCTCGTGGCCGAGGCGGCCTGCGGAGCGAGGGTCGGTCACGGATTCCCGGGGCGGGGATTCCCGGGGCGCGAATTCCTGGGGCGCGGATTCCTGGGCCCCGGGCTCCTGGGGCCCGGGTTCCTGGGGCCTGGGTTCCTGAGGCCCGGATTCCTGGGGCTCGGTGCCGGTCGTGCTCACGAACGCCGATCCTCGGCCCTCGGGCCGTGCGCTGTCACCCGGAATGCGCGCGCGGACGCCGCGCTCGGCCCGGTCAGACCCGGCCGACCTGGTAGGTGCCCTGGTCGTCGAGGACCGTGACGGGGACCTCGACGTTCTCGCCGTCGACGTTCGCCGAGCAGGTGAAGGTCGTGCCCGCCTCCACCTTCTGGCCCTCCGGGCAGCTCACGCCGGTGGCACCGAGGCCGTAGTCCTGGGTGAGGACCTGGGTGACGCCGGCCTGAAGCGCCTGCTGGTCGAACTCCTCGGTCACGAGGAACCCCGGCTTCCAGAACGCGGTCACGGCCAGCACGGCAAGCACCACGACCACGGCCGCGGCGACCGCGATCAGGGTCCTGCGCCCACCCGGCCGTCCCCGACGGCGCGCGGCACGGCCCTCCCCTCGGGGGAGCGTCGAGGTCGCCGAGGTGGCGCCGGCCAGACCTGCGCCCGCGGGATCCCAACCACCCGCCGGTGCCGGGTGCGCGGCGGTGCGGTCGCCCTCCGGGGCCCAGGCGGATCCGCCGTGTGCGGTGGTGCCCTCGGGGTCCCATGCCGCGGTGTCGGCCGCATCCCAACCCTCGCCGTGACCGCCGGAGCTCCAGCCGGACGCGCCGGACCCGGCCGCGCTCCACTCGGACCCGCCTGCGGCGGGATCACCGGTCCGCGGGGCCGCGCCGCCCTCGGACGGCCAACCGTGGGCCGGGGTGGACTCGTGATCCGCGCCCGACCGGGACGTCCCGTCGGCGCGGGCGTCGACGGCCGGCGAGCCGTACGCCGGGGTGGGCGGATCGGCCTCGGGGGTACCGGTGAAGTCCCATCCGGAACGCCCCGTGTGCGGCACGGTGCGGTCGGCCGGATCGACGTCGCGCTCCCCGCCGAAGTTCGCCGAGCCGTAGTCCGAGGCGTGGTCCGAGCCCCGGTCCGAGCCCCGGTCCGAGCCCCGGTCCGAGCCCCGGTCCGAGCCCCGGTCCGAGCCATAGTCCGAGGCGTGGTCCGAGCCGTGGCCCGGGCCGCGGTGGGCGCCGTGCTCGGGGCCGTGCTCGTCCACACGGCCACCGCCGGACGACGGATCGGGCCCGGCCGCGTCTCCCTGGCCGCCGGCGGCCCGGTGGCCCCGGTCCGTCTCGCCGTGCGGGTCCCGTGGGGTGCTCATCGCCGACCTTCCGTCCGTCCTGAGTTCCGTGCTGGTCCGTGCTGGTCCGTGCTGGTCCGTGCTCGCCGGTGCCGTGGCGGGCAGGCCGTGGCGCAGACGTGCCGCAGCCTGCGGCCCGGGCAACGATCCAAGCACACCGCGGCCTGCCGCAGCGGCCGGTCGTCCCCCGCTCCGCCCGCTCACACCCTGAGTGCCCACAGCACTACGGGCGGTCCAGCGCCCGCTGCTCCATACGCCCAGAACCCGCGACCCCTGGCGCCCGCGCGGCATGATCGCCGGTCGGGCCCCATCCCGGCCGTACACGGCCGAACTGCTTCCCGGACAACGATCACCGGTCGACGAACCGACCACGGCGGCACATGGCGGCTTGGGCCACCGCACGGCCGAATGCAGCCGAGAAGCTCCCCTACCGGTGATCACCGGCGACCGCGGCAACCGGCGTGGCACATGATCGCCACTCGGGCCACGTGTCGGCCGCACCTGGCCGCCACCGGTCCCGAACAACGATCACTCTGGGGCCCGCCTATCCGCGGCGAGGGAACTCGTCGCCCGCGACACGGGGCCGCCAGGTGCCGCGGCCGGTTACTTCCCGGGCCGGACCGGCGGTCGGCCGCGATCGGCCGGAGCTCGGCCGGTCGCGCGCGGCTCCGGCCGCGATCGGCGACCGGCGCTCGGCTCGATGGTCCGGCCGCCGCCCGGGTGCAGAATGCCGCGGCGCTAGCCGATACCCGCCGCCACGACCCCGCGCCGGACCTCCCGGGCCGCCCGATGGGCGGTGCGGCCGACCCCGTCGGACTTCCCGGCGACCGCGGCGATCTGTTCGAGCAGGTCCAGCACCTGCCGGGCCCAGCGCACGAAGTCGCCCGCGGACAGCTCCTGCCCGTTGCGCTCCGCCGCCTCGAGCACCTGGGCCAGCGACTCGCCGCGCGCCCAGCGGTGCATCGGCCAGGCGAAGCCGAGGTCCGGCTCCCGGGTGCGGTCGATCTTGTGCCGGCGCTCGTCCTGCTCCAGCTCCGCCCAGATCCGCACGGTCTCGGCCAGGGCGTCCGTGACCGTCCCGGCCGGGACCCGCGGGACCGGGGCGTTGTCCCGGCGCGACTCGTAGACCAGCGCGGACACCACCGCCGCCAGCTCGGCCGGGTCCAGCGACTCCCACACCCCGTGGCGCAGGCACTCGGCGGCGAGCAGGTCCGACTCGCCCCACAGCCGGGCCAGCCGGCGCCCGTGGTCGGTGACCGTCTCGCCGTCGAGGTAGCCGCGCTCGGTGAGCAGCGCGCGGATCCGGTCGAAGCCGCGGGCGAGCGAGTGCGTGGTCGCCCGGACCTTCTGCCGCAGCTGCTCGGTCTCCCGCTCGAGCCGGGCGTGCCGCTCGCCCCAGCGGGCGTGGGCCTCGCGGTCGTCGCAGCCGTGGCACGGGTGGGCCCGCAGCGCCCGCCGCAGGGCGGCGAGCTCGGGGTCGTCGACGGCCCGGCCGCCGCGCCGGCGTCGCTGCGGCGTGGGCGGCACGATGCCGGTGTTGCGCAGCGACGACGCGAGGTCCCGCCGCACCCGTGGCGAGCGGTGGTCGACGTGCTTCGGCAGCCGCATCCGGCCGAGCGCGGTGACCGCCGCCGGGAAGTCCGCGCTGGAGAGCCGCCCGGCCCACCGGTCCTCGGTGAGCACCAGCGGCCGCGGGTCCTCGTGGTCGCCGGGCGGGTCGAGGACGACCGCGAGCCCGGCCCGGCGCCCGCCCGGCACGGCGATGACGTCCCCGGCCCGCAGCGTCCGCAGCGACTCGGTGACCTCGGTGCGCCGCTCGGCCGAGCCCTGCCGGCGCAGCGTCTTCTCCCGGTCCGACACCTGCCGGCGCAGCCGCGCGTACTCCGCGAAGTCGCCGAGGTGGCACTGCATGGACTCGGCGTAGCCGCGCAGCGCCTCGGTGTTCCGCTCGATCCGCCGCGCCAGCCCGACGACCGACCGGTCCGCCTGGAACTGCCCGAACGACTGTTCCAGCAGCTCCCGGCCCTGCTCGATGCCGAGCCGCTCGACGAGGTTGATCGTCATGTTGTAGTCGGCGCGGAAGGAGCTGCGCAGCGGGTAGGTGCGGGTGGACGCCAGCCCGGCGACGTGCTCGGGGTCGACCCCCGGCTGCCAGATGACGACGGCGTGCCCCTCGACGTCGATCCCCCGCCGCCCCGCGCGCCCGGTGAGCTGCGTGTACTCGCCCGGGGTGAGGTCGACGTGGGCCTCGCCGTTGTACTTGACCAGCCGCTCCAGCACGACGGTGCGGGCGGGCATGTTGATGCCCAGCGCGAGGGTCTCGGTGGCGAACACGCACCGCACGAGCCCCTCAACGAACAGCTCCTCGACCGTCTCCTTGAACGCCGGCAGCATGCCCGCGTGGTGCGCCGCGATGCCGCGCTCCAGCGCCTCGCGCCACTCCCAGTAGCCGAGCACGCCCAGGTCGGCCTGCGGCAGGTCGCCGGTGTGCTTCTCGACGATCCGCCGGATCTCGGTGACCTCGGCCTCGGTGGTGAGCCGCAGCCCGGCCCGCACGCACTGGCCCACGGCGGCGTCGCACCCCGCGCGGCTGAACACGAACGTGATCGCCGGCAGCAGGGCCGCCCGGTCCAGCCGGTCGATCACCGTGACCCGTGACGCCGGCCGGATCCCGCCCCGCGCCCGCGGCGGACCGCCCCGCCCAGGCCCCGAGGAGCGGCCCCGACGGCCGTCGGTCACCCAGGCGGCCATGTTGTCCTGGCGGGTGAGCTCGCGGGTCTGGCGCAGCAGCTCGGGATCGACGGCGAGCTCGCCGCTCCGCTCCGCGAACAGGTCGTAGAGCCGGTTGCCGACCATCATGTGCTGCCACAGCGGCACCGGCCGCACCTCGTCGACGACGACGGCGGTGTCGCCGCGCACGGCGACCAGCCAGTCCCCGAACTCCTCGGCGTTGCTGACCGTGGCCGACAGGCTGACGATCGCGACGTGCTCGGGCAGCTGGAGGATGACCTCCTCCCAGACCGCCCCGCGGAACCGGTCGGCGAGGTAGTGCACCTCGTCCATCACCACGTACCCGAGCTGGTCGAGCGACCGCGAACCCGCGTAGATCATGTTCCGCAGGACCTCGGTGGTCATCACGACCACCTGGGCGTCCCCGTTCACGCTGGTGTCGCCGGTGAGCAGGCCGACGGCGCCGGCCCCGTGGCGCTCGACGAGGTCGGCGTACTTCTGGTTCGACAGCGCCTTGATCGGCGTGGTGTAGAAGCACTTCAGCCCCTGCGCGAGGGCGAGGTGCACGGCGAACTCGCCGACGACGGTCTTCCCCGCGCCGGTCGGCGCGCACACGAGCACGCCGTGCCCGTCCTCGAGCGCCTCGCAGGCCTCCCGCTGGAAACCGTCGAGACCGAAGGGGAGGGACCCGGCGAACTCGCTCAGCCGCGGATGCGCGGCGCGGGCCCGGGCCGCGGCGTACGCCTCGGCCGGGGCCGGTGTGCTGCTGGCCACCTGACCAGGCTGTCACACCTCACCGACACTCCGCCGTCGGACGGTCGCGTTACCCCGCTCACGGGTCGCGCGGCCGCGCGTGGACGGGGTGACGCGGCTCAGGTGACGTCGTCGACGTTGCGGGCACTCGGCTCCGCCCTGCTCGCCGGCGACGGCGGCGGGACGGGGGCCGGCTGCTCGACCCGGCCGGGCCCGTCGAGGGTGCTGGGCCTGTCGAGGGTGCTGGGCCCGTCGAGGGTGCTGGGCCCGTCGTCGATACGGCTCGGGGTGGTGTCGACCGGGGACGGGGCGTCCGGGTCCCAGTCGTCCCAGCCCTCGGCCTTGCGCTGCTTCGCCTTGCGCTTGTCGTGGACGCGCGCGATCTGGATCGCGAGCTCGAACAGCAGCGTGAGTGCGGCCGCGAGCGCGGTCATCGAGATCGGGTCCTGCCCCGGCGTCGCGACCGCGGCGAACACGAACAGGCCGAAGATGATCCCGCGCCGCGACTTGCGCAGCCGCTCGTAGCCGAGGATCCCGACCTGGTTCAGCATCACCACGAGCAGCGGGATCTCGAAGCTCACGCCGAAGATCAGCAGCAGCGCGATGACGAAGCCGAAGTAGCTCTCGCCGGTCAGCGCGGTGGTCTGGACCTCGCTGCCGATCGTCAGCAGGAAGGCCAGGCCCTGCGAGACGACGAAGTAGGCGAGCACCGCCCCGGCGACGAACAGCACCGCCGCCGTGCTGACGAAGATCAGCGCGAACTTGCGCTCCTTCGGGTACAGCCCGGGCACGATGAACGCCCACACCTGGTACAGCCACACCGGGCAGGCGAGCACGACGCCCGCGACCGCGCCGACCTTCAGCCGCAGCATGAACTGGTCGAACGGCCCGGTGCCGAGCAGGGTGCAGGACCCGTCGGCGGTGAACACGGCCCGCGAGGAGGCGGGCAGCGAGCAGTACGGCTCCTTGAGCAGGGCGCCCAGGCTCGGCGCGCCGAAGAACCCGACCTCGAACCAGATGTAGCCGACGATCGTGGTGAGCGCGATCGCCAGCAGCGAGATCCCGAGGCGGTTGCGCAGCTCGTAGAGGTGCTCGACGAGCGTCATCGTGCCGTCGGGGTTCTTCGGCCTCCGGCGGCGGCTGAGCTTCACCACGTCGAGCGGGGCCCTACTGCTGGTGCTCGCGCTGCTCCGCCGGCTGCTCGGCCGGCCGCGCCGACGCCTCCGAGCCGGTGGTGCCTCCCGTGGTGCCCTGCTGGGCCTGCGCCGGCGGCAGCGGGGCCGGGGGCTGCTGCTTCGCCGGCTCCTCGGCCTTGCCGTCGTTCTTCATGCCCTTCATCTCGCCCTTGAAGATGCGGGCGGACTGGCCGACGGAGCGGGCCATGTCGGGCAGCTTCTTGGCGCCGAACAGCAGGAGCACCACCACCACGAGGATGACGATCTCCCACCCGCCGAGACTCGGCATGAGCAGTCCTTTCGACGGAACCGGTTCGCCCTGATACTACGCACCGGCCGGGCCGCGACCGAGGGCCCGGTGTGGTCGGTGCGGTGCGCGCTGCGGTGGTGGATGCAGGGTCGGCAGGCACGACCTCAGCGGCGGGCGCGCAGCTCCGCGGCCGCGGACCGCAGCGGGACGACGGCCTGCCCGGTGCGCCGGCGCTCCGCCTGCGCGGCGTGCACGAACCGGCGCACGTGGGCGAGGCAGACCACCGCCACCGCCAGCAGCAGCACGATCCCCAGCGCGCCCAGCAGCACCGGCACCCAGTAGAACCCCATCACGCCTCCCCCTCGCCGGCCCCGTCGGGCCCGCTCTCCGTTCCCGACGCCGCGAGCGCCGCCCGCGCCCGCTCGGCCACCGCGGTGGCCAGTTCCGGCGGCTCCAGCACCCGCGCGCCGCCCCCCAGGCCCAGCACCAGCCGGACCAGCCACGCCGGGTCGGCGTAGCGGAGCAGCACGCGCGCCGCACCGGAGCCGTCGGCGTACTCGACGACCTCGTCGACCGGGTAGTACTCGGCGATCCAGCGGGCCTCGCGGGCGACCTCGAGGACCGCGGTGCGGTGCTCCTCGCTGGGCGTGAACAGCCCCCGCGAGACGTCGTGCGGTTCGGCGTCGGACGGCGGGGCGCTCGGCTCGGCGAGCTCGACGACCTCCTCGACCCGGTCCAGCCGGAACAGCCGCACGCCCTCCGCCCGCCGGCACCAGGCCTCCAGGTACCCGCGGCCCTCCACGAGCAGCAGCCGCATCGGGTCGACGGTCCGGCGCGACACCGCGTCCCGCCCGGCGGTGTAGTAGACGATCTGCAGGGCGCGCCCGCGGTCGAGGGCTCCCCGCACCGCGGCCGTGGTGGCCTCCTCCTCGCGGGTGAGGTCGACGGCGACGGTCGCCACCCCGGCGTCCCCCACCGCCCGCTCGATCTTGGCGGTGGCCCGGCGGACGGCCGCGGTGTCGACGACGCCGGGTGCCTCGCCGAGCGTGCGCAGCGCCACCAGCAGAGCGGTCGCCTCCGCGGTGGTGAGCCGCAGCGGCCGGCGCATCCCGGCGTCCTCGGTGACGGTCACCGTGTCGCCGGAGAAGGACAGGTCGACCAGGTCGCCCGGCCCGTAGCCCGGCAGCCCGCACATCCACAGCAGCTCGAGGTCCCGGCGCAGCTGCCGCGGGGTGATGTCGAAGTCCGCGGCGGCCTCGGCGATCGGGATCCCCGGCCGCGCGAGCAGGTACGGGACCAGCGACAGCAGCCGCGGCAGCCGCTCGGTCACCCCGCTCATCGCCGGACCTCCGCCCACCGCGGACCGGTGCCGCTCATCGGACCCGCTCCCCCGCGTGGGCGGCGAGCGCGCCCTCCCACAGGCGCCGGACGTGGGCGGCGAGCCCCGGCGGGTCCAGCACGACGACGTCCGGCCCCGCCCCGGCCAGCCACCGCGCCACCGTGCGCTCGCTGCGCAGCTCGATCTCCAGCTCGTCGCCCGCCCGGCCGCCGACCTCCCGCGGGCCGACGACGGTGCCGAGCCGGCGCAGCCCGTGGGCGTGCCCCTCGGCCACCCACACCCGCGCGACCCCCACCACCGGCCCGGTGTCGACGGTGTGCCGGATCGACTCCATGAGGTCCGTGCCGGGCGGCACGGTCACCTCCCCGGGGTCGCCCACGGTCTTGATCGGCTCGAGGATCCGGGACAGCCGGAAGGACCGGACCGCCGCCCGGTCCCGGTCGTGGCCCACGAGGTACCAGCGGCCCCGCCAGGACACCACGCCCCACGGCTCGACGGTGCGCCGCACGATCTCGCCGGTCGGGCCGCCCCGCCGGTGGTCGAAGGTGACGACCTGGCCCGCCTGCACCGCCGCGAGCAGCGGCCCGAACACGGGCTCGGCGGCCCGCACCCGCGGCTGCACCGAGCCCCGGGTCTCGTCGACCTCCACCCCGGCGGCCCGCAGCTTGCGCAGCGCGCCGTGCGCGGCACCGGCCAGCTCGGGCGAGTCCCACAGCGACCCCGCCAGCGCGACGGCGGCGGCCTCCTCCGCGTCGAGGTCGATCTCGCCGAGCTCGTAGTCGCCCCGGGCGATCCGGTAGCCCTCCACCGTGTCGAACGCCGACGTGCGGCCGGTCTCCAGCGGCACGCCCAGCTCGCGCAGCTCGGTCTTGTCCCGCTCGAACATCCGGAAGAAGGCCTCGTCGCTCGTCGCGTCGGCGTAGCCGGGCACGGTCGCGCGGATCCGCTCGGCGGTCAGGAACTGCCGTGTCGAGAGCAGGCAGAGCACCAGGTTGACCAGGCGCTCGGCACGGGCGGCGGACACGGGGGCAGCATACGACCAACCGTTCGAACGCCGCGGGCACCCGCAGAACTCGGCACGCCGGACCGCGGTCCGCGGAGCATTGCGGTGTCTCAGGAAGGCACACCGCGCGGCCTTGACCCGGCGATCACCGCGGCCGAGGCTTCCGGTGACGCACCGCACAGCACGAGGAGGCCCACGCGATGACGCAGGACGCCGGCCAGCCGGAGACCTTCAACCCGTGGAGCGTCGTGAACCTGGTGTTCCACCACCTCGCGGACCAGGGGCTGCACCCCGTGCTCGGCGAGACCGGTGACCCGAAGCAGGCCGCCGAGGCGCTCCTGCGCGCCCTGGGCATCCAGCCGGCGCCGGACCACGCCGGTCCCGCGGCCCAGCCGATCCAGGACGAGCTGCTCGCGCTGCGGCGGAGGATGATGCCCGGCATCGAGTAGCGCCCGACCGCCCGCGACCACGGACGACGACGGCCCCGCCGCCCGAGGGCGACGGGGCCGTCGTGCTGCCCGGTCTAGAGGGACTGGATGAGCCGGTCCACCCGCTCGTCGACCGACCGGAACGGGTCCTTGCACAGCACGGTCCGCTGGGCCTGGTCGTTGAGCTTGAGGTGCACCCAGTCGACGGTGAAGTCGCGGCCCGCGGCCTGCGCGGCGGCGATGAAGTCCCCGCGCAGCTTCGCCCGGGTGCTCTGCGGCGGGGTGTCCTTGGCGACCTCGATCTCGCCGTCGTCCGTGACCCGCTCGACCAGGCCCTTGCGCTGCAGCATGTCGAACAGGCCCCGGCCGCGCCGGATGTCGTGGTAGGCCAGGTCCAGCTGGGCGATCCGGGCGCTGGACAGGTCCAGGTCGTGCTTGGCGCGGTACCGCTCGACCAGCCGGTACTTGATCGCCCAGTCGATCTCCCGGTCGATCAGGGAGAAGTTCTGCGTCTCCACCGCGTCGAGCGTGCGGCCCCACAGCTCCACGACCCGCTCCAGGGTGCGGTCCTCGCTGCCGCGCTGGCGCAGGTGCTCGACGGCGCGGGCGTGGTACTCGCGCTGGATGTCCAGCGCGCTGGCCTCACGCCCGCCCGCCAGCCGCACGGTGCGCCGGCCGGTGAGGTCGTGGCTGATCTCGCGGATGGCCCGGATCGGGTTGTCCAGGGTGAAGTCCCGGAACTGCACGCCGGCCTCGATCATCTCCAGCACGAGGTGCGTGGTGCCGACCTTGAGCAGCGTGGTGGTCTCGGCCATGTTCGAGTCGCCGACGATCACGTGCAGCCGGCGGTAGCGCTCGGCGTCGGCGTGCGGCTCGTCCCTGGTGTTGATGATCGGGCGCGAGCGGGTGGTGGCGCTGGAGACGCCCTCCCAGATGTGCTCGGCCCGCTGCGACAGGCAGTAGACGGCGCCGCGGGGGGTCTGCAGCACCTTGCCGGCGCCGCAGATCAGCTGGCGGGTGACCAGGAAGGGCAGCAGCACGTCCGCGATCCGGGCGAACTCGCCCTGCCGCGCCACCAGGTAGTTCTCGTGGCAGCCGTAGGAGTTGCCCGCGGAGTCGGTGTTGTTCTTGAACAGGTAGATGTCGCCGCCGATGCCCTCGTCGACGAGCCGGCGCTCGGCGTCGACCAGCAGGTCCTCCAGGATCCGCTCGCCCGCCTTGTCGTGCGCGACCAGCCCGGTGAGCGTGTCGCACTCGGCCGTGGCGTACTCCGGGTGCGAGCCGACGTCGAGGTACAGCCGGGCACCGTTGCGCAGGAAGACGTTGGAGGACCGGCCCCAGGACACGACGCGCCGGAACAGGTACCGCGCGACCTCGTCCGGGGACAGTCGCCGCTGTCCGTGGAAGGTGCACGTGACCCCGAACTCGGTCTCGACCCCGAAGATCCGACGCTGCATGTCCTCCAGCGTAAGCGCAGGAGGCCCCATAAGGTCACGCCTGTGACCGACTGGTTCCGGCGAGTCGCCCTGAAATCCCGCCGTCTCGACCGCGGGCTGGCGGCCGTCTCCGATCTCGACCGGGCCATCACCGCGGCGGTCTCCGCCCGGCCCCGCAGCCGGGTCGACGAGGTCCTCCGCCGGCTGTCGGCCGCGGCCAACCACAGCGCCCTCTGGGTCGTGGTCGCGGGGGTGCTCGCGGTGCGGCGCGGGGCCGGCCGGAAGGCGGCGGCCCGCGGGATGCTCGCGATCGCGCTCTCCTCGGCCACCGCCAACGGCGTCCTCAAGCCCCTGCTGCCCCGGCGGCGCCCGGCGGCGGCCGAGCTGCCCGCGTACCGGACGCTGGCCAACCCGCCGACGTCGTCGTCGTTCCCGTCGGGGCACGCGGCCTCGGCTGCCGCCTTCGCCACGGCGGTGACCCTGGAGAACCCGAAGGTCGCGCCGGCGGTGGTGCCGCTCGCCGCGGCCGTCGCCTACTCGCGGGTGCACGTCGGCGTGCACTGGGCCTCCGACGTCCTGGTGGGCGCCGCCGTCGGGTCCGGGATCGCGCTGGGCACCCAGCGCTGGTGGCCGGCCCGGCGCAGCGACGAGGCCCGGGCCCGGCCGGTGGACTCGGTGCCGGCGCTGCCGCAGGGCGAGGGCCTGGTCATGGTGGTCAACCCCTACTCGGGTCCGCCGGACCAGGACCTCGGCGAGGACGTCGCCGAGGCGCTGCCCGCCGCGCACCTGCTGCGGGTGACCCGCGGCAGGGACGTCGGCGAGCAGTTCGACGAGGCCGTCGCCGAGCGCGGCGACTGGGTGCGGGCCCTCGGCGTCGCCGGCGGCGACGGCACCGTGGCCGCGGCCGCGGCGGCCGCCGACCGGCACCACCTGCCCCTCGTCGTGGTCCCGGCGGGGACGCTCAACCACTTCGCCCGCGACGTCGGCGTCTACGACCTGCAGGAGGCGGTCGACGCCACCCAGGCCGGCGAGGCCGTCGCGGTCGACCTGGCGCTCGTCGAGGCGCACCCCGGCAGCGGCGACGAGCCCGCGGACCCCGAGGTCATCCGCACCCGCTACTTCCTCAACACCGCCAGCGTGGGCTCCTACCCCGAGCTGGTCCGGCTGCGGGAGAAGTGGCAGCCGCGGTGGGGCAAGTGGCCGGCCTTCGCCGCCGCCCTGGTCACCGTGCTGCGCCGCTCCGAGAAGGTGCGGGTCAAGGTCGGCGACCGGTGGCACCTCGTGTGGTTCATCTTCGTCGGCAACGGGCCGTACCACCCGCGGGGCATGGTCCCGGCGTGGCGGCCGACCCTGGACTCCGGGCTGCTCGACGTCCGGTGGCTGCGGGCCGACGTCCCGTTCTCCCGGCTGCGGGTGGTCGCGGCCCTCATCCTCGGCGCGCTCGGGCACAGCCGGGTCTACACCCAGCTCGAGACCCCGGAGCTCGACGTCGAGCTGGCCGTCCCGAGCGAGCTCGCCACGGACGGCGAGGTGGTGGCGGAGGCCGGCCGGTACACCTTCCGGGTCGCCAAGGACCCGATCCCGGTCTACCGCCGCGACGAGGAGCGCTGGACCGGGCGGGACCGGCCCTTCCAGGGCTGACCGGACGCGGCCCACGGGCGGTAATGCCGCGCCACCCCGGTCCGACCCACCCCGACACGACCCCCGGGAGGACCGATGACGCTCGCGTTCGACGAGGAGGGCGCCCGCGAGGTCGAGCGGGTCTACTCGACCCCGGACATCGTGCGGCAGCGTGCCGAGGTGCTGGCCCTGCTCGGGCCGCGGCCCGGCGAACGCATCCTGGACGTCGGCTCCGGCCCCGGTTTCCTGCTGGCGTCGCTCGCCGAGGCGGTCGGGCCGGAGGGAGCGGCCCACGGCCTCGACCCCAGCCCGGCGATGAACGCGCTGGCGGCGCGGCGGGCGGGGGCGCTGGCGGCCGTGACCCTCGCGCTCGGCGAGGCCGAGACGCTCCCCTACCCCGACGAGGACCTCGACGCCGTCGTCTCCACCCAGGTCTACGAGTACGTCCGCGACATCCCGCGCGCGTTCGCCGAGCTGCGCCGCGTCGTCCGGCCGGGCGGCCGGGTGCTGCTGCTCGACACCGACTGGGACTCGGTGGTCTGGCACGTCGCCGACCGGGCCCGGCACGCCCGTGTCATGACGGCCTGGGAGGAGCACCTCGTGCACCCGCACCTGCCCGCGGTCTGGGCCCGGCACCTGACCGACGCGGGGTTCCGCGTCACGGCCCAGACCGCCGTGCCGATCCTCAACCCGCGCCTCGACGAGGACACCTTCAGCGCCCTCATCGCCCGCACCGTCGCGACCTACGTCGCGGGCCGGCAGGGCCTGACGACCGACGACGCGCAGGCCTGGCTCGCCGACGTCCGCGGCGGCGACTACTTCTTCAGCATGAACCGCTTCTGCGTGCTCGCCGTCCCGGCCTGAGAGCGGCCTCGCACGTCCAGCCCGGGCGCCGGGTCCGGCTGCTCCGTACGCTGGGCCCCATGGGAAGGCTCACCGCGCGGCGGCCCGTGCTGCGGATCGCGGCGGACGGCGCGCAGCGCCGCCGCCCGGACACCCTGGCCGTCGAGGAGCCGCTGGAGCTGCGGGTCGACGGGGCCCCGCTCACCGTCACCATGCGCACCCCGGGGCACGACGTCGAGCTCGCGCACGGCTTCCTGCTCACCGAGGGCGTCATCGGCGCCGCCGCGGACCTCGCCACCGCCCGGTACTGCGACTCGGTCGACGCGGAGGGCCGCAACACCTACAACGTCCTCGACGTCGCCCTCGCGCCGGGCGTCGAGCCGCCGGACACCTCGGTGGAGCGGAACTTCTACACGACCTCCTCCTGCGGGGTGTGCGGGAAGGCCTCGCTCGACGCCGTGAAGCTCAAGTCCCGCTTCTCCCCCGCGGCCGACCCGGTCCGCGTGCCGTGGGAGGTGGTCGGCGCCCTGCCGGACCGGCTGCGCGCGGCCCAGAAGGTGTTCGACTCGACCGGCGGGCTGCACGCGGCCGGGCTGTTCGCGGCGGACGGGTCGCTGCTGGTCGGCCGCGAGGACGTCGGCCGGCACAACGCCGTCGACAAGGTCCTCGGGCACGCCCTGCTTGAGGGCCGCGTGCCGGCCGCGGGCACGGTGCTGCAGGTGTCCGGGCGCGCGTCGTTCGAGCTGGTGCAGAAGGCCGTGATGGCCGGGGTGCCGGTGCTGGCCGCGGTGTCCGCGCCGTCGTCGCTGGCCGTGGAGCTGGCCGACGAGGCCGGGCTGACCCTCGTCGGGTTCCTCCGGGGCGGCGCGGGCAACGTCTACACCCATCCCGAGCGCATCGCCCTGTAGCGGGTCCCGGCCCTACGCTCGCGACCGTGCGCGTCGAGGAGCTGGACCACATCGTGCTGGTGACACCGGACCCCGAGCGGCTGCTCGGCTGGTACCGGGAGACGCTGGGCCTCGCGCCCGAGCGGCTGGAGGAGTGGCGCCGCGGCGAGGTGCCGTTCGCCTCCCTGCGGGTGTCCCCCGGGACGATCATCGACGTCCAGCGCGGCGAGCGGACCGGGACGAACGTCGGCCACTTCGCCCTGGTCGTGTCCGGCGCCGACCTTGACGCGCTGGCCGCCGAGCACGGCGTGGCCGGCCCGAAGGACCTGTTCGGGGCGCGGGGCCAGGGCCGCGGCATCTACCTGACCGACCCGGACGGCAACGGGGTGGAGCTGCGCAGCTACCCCTGAGAACGGGGGCGCGCCGGCCCACCCCGGGTGGACCGGCGCGACCTCGTGGTCCGGCTCGGTTCAGTTCAGCGACGGCGGGCCGCCGGGACCGCCCGACGTGCCGTTCTCCGGCAGCGCGCCGCCCGCGGCCGGGGCGTCGTCCCCGCCGCGGACCTCCGGCTCGTCGGCCGACTCGCCGCGGTTGGCGGCGGGCAGCAGGTTGCGCAGCACCGGGCCCTTGATCCGGCGGAACGCGCGGCCCGGCCGGCCGCGGTCCAGCACGGCCACCTCGAGGGCCTTCTCGCCGAGCACGCGCGGCTCGGTGCCGTTGCCCGGGCCGGCGCCGGGGACCTGCAGGCCCTCGAGCGCGGCCGCGAGGGCCTCGCCGAGGTCGTGCCCGGCGTCGTAGACGTCCTTGAGCTTGGCCGAGATCGGCTCGGTGCTGCCGCCCATGACCACGTACTGCGGCTCGTCGGTGATGGAGCCGTCGTAGGTGATCCGGTACAGCTGGTCGCCGTCCTGGGTCTCGCCCACCTCGGCCACACAGATCTCGGCCTCGTAGGGCTTCTGCTGCTCCACGAACGCGGCGCCGATGAACTGGGCGTAGGTGTTGGCGAGCCAGCGGCTGGTGACGTCCCGCCGGTCGTAGGAGAACCCGCGGGAGTCGGCGAGCCGGATACCGGCCGTGCGCAGCCCCTCGAACTCGTTGTACCGGCCGACGGCGGCGAACCCGATCCGGTCGTAGATCTCGGAGACCTTGTTGAGCGCGGTGGAGTGGTTCTCGGCGACGAACAGCACGCCGCCGGAGAAGGTCATGACCACGACGCTGCGGCCGCGGGAGATGCCCTTGCGGGCGAGCTCCGAGCGGTCGCGGAGCAGCTGGTCGACGGAGGAGTAGAAGGGCATCGTCATCGGGGGACGCTCCTGGGTGTCATCGTGCTGGCCGGGTGCGAGCGGGGGGCGCTCAGCCGCCCGGGTTCTCCGCCCGGTCCGCCACGATCCGGTCGATGATCCCGGCGATCTCCTCCTCCGGGCGCCGCACCGCGCCCTCGGCGCCCGTGATGCTGACGACGACCGGGTAGATCTTGCGGACCAGGTCCGGCCCGCCGGTGGCGGTGTCGTCGTCCGCGGCGTCGTACAGCGCCTCAACCGCGCTGCGCAGGGTGGTCTGCAGGTCCGCCGACGTCCGGTGGATCTTCTTCAGCGCGGACTTGGCGAACACCGAGCCGGAGCCGACGGCGTGGTAGCCCAGCCACTCGTCGTAGCGCCCGCCGGTGGGGTCGTAGGTGACGATGCGGCCCGCCTTGGCCGGGTCCGGCTCCTCGGTGTCGTAGCCCGCGAACAGCGGCACCACGACGAAGCCCTGCATGGCCGCGCCGAGGTTGCCGCGGATCATCCCCGCCAGGCGGTTGGCCTTGCCGTCCAGCGACATGGCCACGCCCTCGATCTTCTCGTAGTGCTCGAGCTCGACCGAGTACAGCCGGATCATCTCGATCGCGATGCCCGCGGAGCCGGCGATGCCGACCGCGGAGTGCGAGTCCGTGATGAAGATCTTCTCGATGTCCCGCTGGGCGATGACGTTGCCCGCGGTGGCGCGCCGGTCGCCGGCGATGACGACGCCCTCGGCGAACTGCAGCGCGACGATGGTGGTGCCGTGCGGCACGCCCAGCGCCTCGGGGCTCGTGGTGCGGCCCTCGGTACGGGGCGCGTCGAACATCCGGCCGGGGAGCAGGTGCGGCTGGGTGGCCGCGACGTAGTTGGCGAACGACGTCTCGCCCAGGGCGGCGAAGGCGGCGTGGTGGCCGAGCCCGGCGAGCCCGTCACGACCGGGCTCGGGGGAACCGGGGGACGGGCGACCGAACGAGCCTCCAGCGGGCCCGGGGATGCCCTCGCGGAACTCCATGGTGGGGGGTGTGCCTCTCTCGCGAATCGCTGTCGGGGTGTCGCTCACGGATGGGCCGGATACACCGACGACGGGCCGGACCCCTCGGGGCCCGACCCGCCGGCGGGACGGGTGCGGCTACTCGCCGCCCTTCTGCACGTACGCACGGACGAAGTCCTCGGCGTTCTCCTCGAGGACGTCGTCGATCTCGTCGAGGATCGTGTCGACGTCCTCGCCCAGCTTCTCCCGGCGCTCCTGGCCGGCCGCCGACGCGTCGCCGCTCTCGTCGTCGTCGCCGCCGCCACCGCCCTGACGCTTCGTCTGCTCCTGGGACATGACGTCTCCTCCTCGCGTCCGATCCCGGGCGACCCGCCACCGTCCTGGCAGGCAGACCCCGGGGTCCGATACGTCCAGCCTACTTGGCGGGACCCGCCACCGCCCACGGTTCGCGGGTTGCGAACTGATGTCCCGCCGGGCGGGCACGACCCGCCGGCGGGCCGCCCCTCACCCGTTGGTGAGGGCCTTCACCAGCTCCTCGGCGGTCCGCGAGCCGTCGATCAGCTCACCGACGTGCCGGCGGGTGCCGCGCAGCGGCTCGAGGGTGGGGATGCGGACCAGCGACTCCCGGCCCAGGTCGAAGATGACCGAGTCCCACGAGGCCGCGGCGACCTCGGCGGGGTAGCGCTCGAGGCAGCGGCCGCGGAAGAAGGCGCGGGTGTCGTCCGGCGGGTTGCGGATCGCGCGCTCGACCTGCTCCTCGGTGACCAGGCGCCTCATCGACCCGCGGCTGACCAGCCGGTTGTACAGGCCCTTGGCCATCCGCACGTCGGTGTACTGCAGGTCGACCAGGCCGAGCCGGCCCGAGCTCCACTGCAGGTTGTCCCGCTCCCGGTAGCCGTTGAGCAGCCGCAGCTTCGCCGTCCAGTCCAGCCGGTCCGCGGTCCGCATCGGGTCGTCCGAGAGGTCCTCGAGGATCTCGCCCCAGAGCTGCAGCACCTCGGCGGTGTCCGGGTCGATGTCGGCGCCCTGGGCGTTCTCGACGTGCTTGACGGCCTTCTCGTGGTAGGCCCACTGCAGCTCGACGGCGGTGAGCGACCGCCCGTCCGTCAGCTCCACCTTCTGCTGCAGCGACGGGTCGTGGCTGATCTGGTGGACGGCGCGCACCGGCTCGGCCAGGCGCAGCTCGTCGAACCGGACGCCGTTCTCGATCATGTCGAGGACCAGGGCGGTGGTGCCGACCTTGAGCAGCGTGGAGTACTCGCTCATGTTGGCGTCGCCGATGATCACGTGCAGCCGGCGGTACTTGTCCGCGTCGGCGTGCGGCTCGTCGCGGGTGTTGATGATGCCGCGCTTGAGCGTGGTCTCCAGGCCGACCTCGACCTCGATGTAGTCGGCGCGCTGGGAGATCTGGTAGCCCTCCGCGTCCCCCTGGGCGCCGATGCCGACCCGGCCGGCGCCCGTGACGACCTGGCGGGAGACGAAGAACGGGGTGAGCCCGCCGACGATCGCCGGGAACGTGGTCTGGCGGGCCATGAGGTAGTTCTCGTGCGAGCCGTAGCTCGCGCCCTTGCCGTCGACGTTGTTCTTGTACAGCTGGATCCGGGGCGCGCCGGGCACGGTGGCGGCCCGCACTGCGGCCTCCTCCATGATCCGCTCCCCCGCCTTGTCCCAGATCACGACGTCGCGCGGGGTCAGCACCTCGGGGGTGGAGAACTCGGGGTGCGCGTGGTCGACGTAGAGCCGCGCGCCGTTGGTGAGGATGACGTTGGCCGCGCCGAGGTCGTCGAGCTCCGAGTCGTTGCCCGAGCTGGACAGCGTGGGCGAGGACAGGTCGAACCCGCGCGCGTCGCGCAGCGGCGACTCCACCTCGTAGTCCCAGCGGGCGCGGCGGTTGCGCGGGATGTCCTGCGCGGCCGCGTACGCGAGCACGATCTGGGTGGAGGTGATGACGGGGTTGGCGGTCGGGTCGCCGGGCACGGAGATGCCGTACTCGACCTCGGTGCCCATGATGCGGCGGGCGGTCACGACCGGACCTCGCGGGAGTGCATCTGCAGAGCCTAACCCGCCCGACGGCCGCGACGGCGGTCCGCCGGGCGGGTCGGCCGGCTCCGTGGTCACCCGGAGCGGGTCACCGGCTCACGCGGCCGGGATCATGCCGTGCGGGTCCAGCACGTACTTGCGCGCCGCGCCCCGGTCGAACTCCTGGTACCCGCGCGGGGCGTCCTCGAGCGGGATGACCGTGGCGTTGACGGCGTCGGCGATGTGCGCCTTGTCGTGCAGGATCGCCATCATCAGCTTGCGGTTGTAGCGCAGCACCGGGCACTGGCCCGTCACGAAGCTGTGGCTCTTCGCCCAGCCGAGGCCCAGCCGCACCTTGAGCGTGCCCTCCTTGGCGTCCGGGTCCGCCGCGCCCGGGTCGCCGGTGACGTAGAGGCCGGGGATGCCGAGGCTCCCGCCGGCCCGGGTGATGCTCATGATGTCGTTGAGCACCTGGGCGGGCTTCTCCTCGCCGCCGCCGTGCCCGGTGGCCTCGAAGCCCACGGCGTCGACGGCGCAGTCGACCTCGTTGGTCCTGAGGATCTGGTCGATCTGCTCCTCCAGGGTCGCCGACTGCCCGATGTCCACGGTCTCGCACCCGAAGGAGCGCGCCTGCTCGAGGCGCTCCTTGTTGAGGTCCCCGACGATCACGACGGCGGCGCCCAGCAGGTGGGCGGAGTAGGCGGCGGCCAGCCCCACCGGCCCTGCCCCGGCCACGTAGACGGTCATGCCCGTCGTCACCCCGGCGGAGACGGCACCGTGGTAGCCCGTCGGGAAGATGTCCGAGAGCATCGTGAGGTCCCGGATCTTCGCCAGCGCCTGGTCGCGGTCCGGGAACTTCATCAGGTTGAAGTCGGCGAAGGGCACCATGACGTAGTCCGCCTGCCCGCCCTCCCAGCCGCCCATGTCCACGTAGCCGTACGCCGAGCCCGCCCGGGCGGGGTTGACGTTCACGCAGATGCCCGTCGCGCCCTCGCGACAGTTGCGACAGCGGCCGCAGGCGATGTTGAACGGCACCGTGACGATGTCCCCGACGTCGAGGAACTGGACGTCGTCGCCCTTCTCGATGATCTCCCCGGTGATCTCGTGGCCCAGGGTCTGCCCGGGCGGCGCGGTGGTGCGGCCGCGGACCATGTGCTGGTCCGACCCGCAGATGTTGGTCGAGACGTTCTTGAGGATCACCGCGTGCGGCGCCTCGCGGCTCATGCCCTTGGCCTGCGCGACGTCGGCGGGGACCTCCAGCTTCGGCATGTCGTGGTCCTCGACCTCGACACGGCCGGGCTCCTTGTAGACGACGATCCTGTTTCCACCCATGGACCATCCCTACTCCGCAGTGGCCAAGGTCACAACGGGACCATGGTCCTCATGAACACCGGGCAGGAGCTGATCGCCGTCTTCGACGCGGCCGGGGAGGTCGTCGGCGCGGCCCCGCGGGCGGAGGTCTACGCCCGGTCGCTGTGGCACGGCAGCGCCGGGGTGATCCTGCGCAGCGGCGACGGCCGGCGTGTCTACGTGCACCGCCGGGCGGACGACAAGCTCGTCATGCCGGGGTTGTGGGACTGCGTGGCCGGCGGGGTGGTCGACCCGGGCGAGACCCCGCTGGACACGGCCACCCGGGAGCTGGCCGAGGAGCTCGGCGTGAGCGGGGTGGCCCTGCGGCTGCTGCTGGCGACGGCCTGGGAGTCCGGGCCGGGACCCGGCCTCGGCGGGCCGGAGGGGCTGCGCTGCCACCTGTTCGGCTACGAGGCCTTCTGGGACGGCCCGGTCCGCCACCAGCCGTCGGAGGTCGCGGAGGGCGGGTGGATGACCATCGACGAGCTGGCGGCGCTCCTCGCCGACCCGGCCCGCCCCTTCGCCCCCGACAGCCGGATCCTCGCCGAGCACTTCCTCGGCACCGTGTGAACCCCGACCGTGAACCTGCACCGACGGCGCGAACGGCACTCCCGGGCGGAAGTGCCGTTCGCGCGACGAGGCGAGGGCCTCAGAAGTTGATCATGTGGCCGGCCAGGCCGTGGATGGCCTCCTGCAGCGCCTCCGACAGCGTCGGGTGGGCGTGCACGTTGCGGGCCAGCTCGGTGGCGGTGAGGTCCCACCGCTGCGCCAGGGTGAGCTCGGGCAGCAGCTCGGTGACCTCGGGGCCGATCAGGTGGCCGCCGAGCAGCTCGCCGTAGGTCTCGTCGGCGATCAGCTTGACGAACCCGCCCGGCTCGGCGAGGCCCTGGGCCTTGCCGTTCGCGGTGAACGGGAACTGCGCGACCTTGACCTTCCAGCCGCGCTCGTCGGCCATCTCCCGGGCCTGCGCCTCGGTGTAGCCGAAGCTCGCGACCTGCGGCTGGCAGAAGGTCGCCCGCGGCATCATCGCGTAGTCGAGCTCCTGGGTCTCCGCGCCCGCGATCGTCTCGGCGGCGACCACGCCCTGGGCCTCGCCGACGTGGGCGAGCATCAGCTTGGCGGTGACGTCGCCGATCGCGAAGATGTGCGGCACCGAGGTGCGCATGTAGTCGTCGATCTTGATCGCGCCGCGCTCGGTCAGCTCGACCCCGGTCTTCTCCAGGCCGTAGCCCTCCACCCGCGGCTGGAAGCCGATGGCCTGGATGACCTTGTCGGCCTTCAGGTCCCGGGAGCCCTTGGCGTCGGAGACCGTGACGGTGACCTGGTCGCCCGAGTCGTCGATCTTCTCGACCCTCGTGCTGGTCAGGACGTCGACGCCGAGCTTCTTGTAGCGCTTGCCGAGCTCCTTCGAGACGTCGGCGTCCTCGAGCGGGAGGAGGCGGTCGAGGAACTCGACGATGGTGACCTTCACGCCGTAGTTCGCCATCACGTACGCGAACTCGACGCCGATCGCGCCGGCGCCGGCGATGATCACGCTGCCGGGCAGGTCACGGGTGGTGATCTGCTCCTCGTAGGTGACGACGCGGTCGGACAGCGAGGTGCCCGGCAGCAGCTTGGTGATCGCGCCGGCGGCGATGATGCAGTTCTCGAACTCGACCGTCTCCGTGCCGCCGTCGGACAGGGCGACCTCGATCGTGTTCGGGTCGGTGAAGGTCCCGCGGCCGGTGAACTCGGTGATCTTGTTCTTCTTCATCAGGAAGTGGACGCCCTTGACCCGGCCGTCCGCGACCTGTCGGCTGCGGTCGAACGCCGCGCCGTAGTCGAAGGAGACGTCCCCGCTGATGCCGAAGGTCTTCTGCTCCTTCGTCACCAGGTGCGCCAGCTCGGCGTTGCGCAGCAGGGCCTTGGAGGGGATGCAGCCGACGTTCAGGCAGACGCCGCCCCAGTACTTCTCCTCGATGACGGCCACGCTCTTGCCGAGCTGCGCAGCGCGGATCGCTGCCACGTAACCACCGGGACCGGCACCGAGTACGACGACGTCGAAACGAGACATGCCACCAGCGTAGGACGCCGCGGCCGCGCAGGTCGGGCGTGGTCGGCCCGCGCGGTCCCGGTGCGACGCGCGGCACGTCCGGCGGCCGTCATCCGGCCTCCGGGCAGGCCTCCTCCGCCGCCCCCCGCGCGGGGGTCGGGCACCCCGTGTCGTCCCCGGCGGGCCAGACCGGGCGGTCGGTGAGGTGCGCGACGAGCGACTCGCTGACGTCGCGCAGCGCCGCGGCCTGCTCCGGGGTGAGGGCGTCGAACAGCAGGGACCGGACCGTCTCGACGTGGCCCGGCGCCGCGGCCTGCAGCGCGGCCAGGCCGGCGTCGGTCAGCCGGGCCCAGGCGCCCCGGCGGTCGGTCTCGCAGGCCGTGCGCTCGACCCAGCCGGCCTCCTCCAGGCGCGCGACCGCGTGCGAGAGCCGGCTCCGCGACGACAGCGACGTGTCGGCGAGCCGGCTCATCCGCAGCGTGCGGTCCGGCGCCTCGGACAGCCGGACCAGGATCTCGTAGTAGCCGTGCGGCATCCGCGCCTCGTTCTGCAGCTGGCGCTCGACGCGCTCGAACAGCAGGCGCTGGGCGGTCAGGAAGGCCCGCCAGGTGCGCTGCTCCTCGTCGTCGAGCCAACGGGTGTGCGCCACGTCACTTCTCCCATGGTTGAACTCTCAACACAACAGCACTATGGTCGCTCTCAACAGCTGAGAGTTCAACCAAATCTCGACCGGAGGTCGTCATGACCGCAGCCACCACCCAGATCCCCGGCTACGTCGTGGGCACGTGGGATATCGACCAGGTCCACTCGGACGTCTCCTTCTCCGTGCGCCACATGATGGTCAGCAAGGTCAAGGGTCGCATCGCGCAGTTCGGCGGCACCATCGAGACCGCGGAGCGCTTCGAGGACTCGAAGGTCACCGCGACGCTCGACGCCACCTCGATCGACACCAACAACGAGCAGCGCGACGGGCACATCAAGTCCGCCGACTTCTTCGAGACCGAGAAGTACCCGGAGTGGACCTTCGTCTCCACCGGGATCGAGGCCGACGGCTCGGACTACAAGCTCAACGGCGACCTCACCATCAAGGGCGTCACCAAGCCCGTGTCGCTGTACCTGGAGATCGGCGGCTTCGGCCCCGACGCCTACGGCGGCACCCGCGCCGGCTTCACCGCCACCACCACCGTCAACCGCAACGACTTCGGCGTCGACATCTCGATGCCGATGGACGGCGGCGGCGTGGTCGTCGGCGAGAAGGTCCAGCTGACCCTCGAGATCGAGGCCGTGCTCCGCACCGCCTGACCGGGTCCGCTGCGGAAGGCCCGCCCACTCCCCGTGGGCGGGCCTCCGCCGTTCTCGGGGTCAGGACGGTCGGTGTGCCGGTTCCCGTCGGGGTGCGGCGGTAGCGTCGGGTCGTGAGCTACCGGGAGCTGGTGCCGCCCCCGCCGTTGCGCGGGCTGGTCGAGTGCCTGTGGAGCTCGGGGCGGACGGCGTCCACCGGGCCCGTCCGCGTGCTGCCGGACGGCTGCATGGACCTGCTGGTCGACGAGACCGGCGGGCTCGCGGTCGCCGGACCGGACACGGCCGCGTTCGTCACGGGCGGGGGCCGCTGGAACACCGGCCTGCGCTTCCGTCCCGGGGTGCTGCCCCGCCTGCTCGGGGTGCCGGCCGCGGAGGTGCGGGACACGCGCGTCGCGCTGGCCGACGTCTCCCCCGCCGCCGCCCGCCTCGCCGGTCCCGCGGTCCCGCCCGACCCGGGCTCGCTGTTCCGGTTGGTCGCCGGGCTGGCCGCGGGCGAGCCGTCGCGGGAGACCGCGCCGTGGAGCCTGCCGGCGCTGCGCCGGGTCACCGCGCGCCTGGGCGACGGCGCGGCCGTCGGCGCGGTGGCGGAGGAGCTGGGCTGGTCCACCCGCTCGCTGACCCGGCACTGCACCGCCGTCTACGGCTACGGCCCCGCCGTCCTGCGCCGGGTGCTCCGCTTCCGCGCGGCGGCCACCCTGCTGCACGCGGGCGTCGCGCCCGCCGAGGTCGCGGCCCGCACCGGCTACTCCGACCAGCCCCACCTCTCCCGCGAGGTCCGCGCCCTCGCCGGGGTCCCCGCGAGCTCCCTCCGCCCGGCGTGATCATCAGGGGCCGAGGGCTCGATCCGGCGACGGCGAGGGACGCCGGTGATCGCGGTCAGGTCGCCGGCAGGGCGGCGAAGAGGTCGACGTGGGTGCCGTCGGGGTCGCGCACCGTGGCGTAGCGCTGCCCCCAGAAGGCGTCGAAGGGTTCGCGCTCGGAGGGGGCGCCGGCGGAGGTGAGGGCGGCGTGGGCGGCGTCGACGTCGGCGGGCGTGGCGTAGCCGAAGGCCAGCGCGAGCCGCCCCTCCCCCGTGGGCGGCGTCCAGTTCGCGGTGAAGCTCGTGATCGTGGCCTCGGTGTCGAAAGCCAGGCGGTTCCCGCCGGGCAACGGCACCTCGACGTGCGGCTGGTCCTCCGCCCCGTCGGGCACCTCCAGCCCGAGCGCCCGGTAGAAGGCCAGCGCCTTCGCCAGGTCGGCGGTCACGATCTCGACGACGGTTGCGGTCGGTGGGGTGGTCGGTCGCGGTCCCATGCCGTCACGCTACGAACGCACCCGCCCGGCCGTCGTGAACGAATCGGCCAACCCCGCGTTCGAGCGGGACCGGAGGGCTGTCCGGGCACGACCGAACAGCCCCGGTGTCCCGCCCGGCCCGCGCGGGCACGGCGGAGACGGCCGAGAACGGCGGAGGCCCCGCCCGGCGGACCGGGCGGGGCCTCCCCGCGTGCTGCTGCGCCTACAGGTACTGGCCGGTGTTCGACGCGGTGTCGATCGCGCGGCCGGTGGCCTCGTTCTTGCCGGTGACCAGGGTGCGGATGTACACGATCCGCTCGCCCTTCTTGCCCGAGATCCGGGCCCAGTCGTCCGGGTTGGTGGTGTTGGGCAGGTCCTCGTTCTCGGCGAACTCGTCGACGATCGCGGACAGCAGGTGCGTGACCCGCACACCGCGCTGCCCGGTCTCGAGGACCGACTTGATCGCGGACTTCTTGGCCCGGTCGACGATGTTCTGGATCATCGCGCCGGAGTTGAAGTCCTTGAAGTACAGGGTCTCCTTGTCACCGTTGGCGTAGGTGACCTCGAGGAACCTGTTCTCCTCCGACTCGTCGTACATCCGCTCGACGACCCGCTGGATCATCGCGTCGACGCATGCCTTGCGGTTGCCGCCGAACTCGGCCAGGTCCTCCTCGTGGACCGGCAGGGTATCGGTGATGTACTTCGAGAAGATGTCCTGCGCCGCCTCGGCGTCGGGCCGCTCGATCTTGATCTTCACGTCCAGGCGGCCGGGCCGCAGGATCGCGGGGTCGATCATGTCCTCGCGGTTCGACGCGCCGATGACGATGACGTTCTCGAGGCCCTCGACACCGTCGATCTCGGCCAGCAGCTGCGGCACGATCGTGGTCTCGACGTCCGACGACACGCCGGAGCCACGGGTGCGGAAGATCGAGTCCATCTCGTCGAAGAACACGATCACCGGGGTGCCGGCCGAGGCCTTCTCCCGCGCCCGCTGGAAGATCAGCCGGATGTGCCGCTCGGTCTCGCCGACGAACTTGTTGAGCAGCTCCGGGCCCTTGATGTTGAGGAAGAACGCCCGGCCCTCGTTCGGGTCGTCCCCACGCTGGGCCGCGATCTTCTTGGCCAGCGAGTTGGCGACGGCCTTGGCGATGAGCGTCTTGCCGCAGCCGGGAGGACCGTAGAGCAGCACGCCCTTCGGCGGGCGCAGCTCGTACTCGGTGAACAGCTCGGCGTGCAGGAACGGCAGCTCGACCGCGTCCCGGATCTGCTCGATCTGCCGGAACAGGCCGCCGATGTCCTCGTAGCCGACGTCCGGGACCTCCTCCAGCACGAGGTCCTCGACCTCGGCCTTCGGGACCCGCTCGTAGGCGTAGCCGGCCTTGGTGTCGACCAGCAGCGAGTCGCCCGGCTTGAGCGCCACGAAGTCGGGGTCGGACTCGTCGAACAGCGGGGCGGCGAGCCAGACGACCCGCTCCTCGTCCGCGTGCCCGACGACCAGGGCCCGGCCGGCCAGGCCGTCCCTCGGCTCGGCGAGGACCTCGCGCAGGCCGCAGACCTCGCCGATCTTCTCCCAGTCGCCGGCCTCGACGACCGTGAGCGCCTCGTTCAGCCGCACGGACTGCCCGCTGCGCAGGGTGTCGAGCTCCACCGCCGGGGAGACGGCGACGCGCATCCGCCGGCCGGAGGTGAAGACGTCGACGGTGTTGTCCTCGTAGGAGGTGAGGTAGACGCCGTAGCCGCTCGGGGGCTGGGCCAGGCGGTCGACCTCCTCGCGGAGGGCGACGAGCTGGCTGCGCGCCTCCTTGAGGGTCTCGGTGAGCTTCTCGTTGCGCGCGCTGAGCTGGGAGAGCCTGCTGGCGGACTCGGCGAGCCGCTGCTCGAGCAGACGCGCGTGGCGGGGGGATTCGGTCAGCTTGCGCCGCAGCATCGCGACTTCTTCCTCGAGGTAGCGGATCTGCGCCGCCGCCTCCGCCGGGGACAGGGCCCCGCCGTCGCCTGGCTGGTAGTTGCCGGGACCGTCGTCGTAGGGGTTCACGGCATCCTCCCTCCGTGTTCCGTTTCCATACGGTACCCGTAGACGTCGCCCACGGCGGTGAGGCGATCTGGTGATCCGTCACTCACGCGGACGGCACCTTGACGCCACCGGGCTGTCTGGTTCCCGTAATCGGGCGGATCTAACGGCTGGACCGAACGCCCTCAGCGACTGGTCGGTCTGCGCTGCGGGCGGGGCGGGACCACGCCGTCGGCGAGTCGGCGGGCGGTCACGAGGAACGCTGTGTGACCGATCATGCGGTGCTCCGGCCGGACGGCCAGTCCGACGACGTGCCACGGCCTGATCAGCGATTCCCACGCCTGCGGCTCGGTCCAGCACTGCATCTCGCGGAGCTTCTCGACGAGCGTCGAGAGCTGCGTGGTGGTCGCGACGTAGCCCACGAGGACCCCGCCGGGGATCAGCGCGTCACGCACCGTGTCGAGCTGCTCCCAGGGCGCCAGCATGTCCAGGATCGCCCGGTCGACGGGCTCGGCCCGGCCGTCGTGGGTGGAGAGATCACCGACGCGCAAGCTCCAGTTGGGTGGCGTGTCGCCGAAGAACCGTCGCACGTTGCGATCGGCGTGCTCGGCGTGGTCCGGGCGGATCTCGTAGGAGACCACCGAACCGGTAGGGCCGACGGCCTGGACGAGCGAACAGGTCAGGGCACCCGACCCGGCGCCCGCCTCCAGCACCCGCGCACCCGGGAAGACGTCGCCCCACACCAGGATCTGCGCCGCGTCCTTCGGGTAGATCACGGCGGCGCCGCGCGGCATCGACAGGACGTAGTCGGCGAGCAGCGGCCGCAGGGCGAGGTACGGGGTGTTGGCCGCGGAGTGGACGACGGAGCCCTCGGGCCTGCCGATCAGGTCGTCGTGCGCCAGCGCGCCGCGGTGGGTGTGGTAGCTGCCGCCGGCCTCGAGGACGACCGTGTACCTGCGGCCCTTGGGGTCGGTGAGCTGGACGCGGTCGCCCTCCCGGAAGGGCCCGCCGCGGGCGCGGAAGCCGGCCGCCTCCTCGGCGCCGAGCGCGAACCCCTGGTCGACCGGCTCGGCCCGGGGGTCCGCGCGCCGGCCCCCGGCGTGGTCCCCGTCGGCGTCGGCGGGCACCGCAGCGGCACCGTCGGCGACCGCGGCACCGGCGTCGGCACCGGCGTCGGCACCGGCGTCGGCACCGGCGTCGGCACCGGCGTCGGCACCGGCGTCGGCACCGGGGGTGTCGCCGGCGGCGAGGTCCGCGCCGGGGTCGGCGCCGGGATGGGCGCGCAGATCGGAGTCGGGCACGGGGCGCAACGCTACTTCCCCGGCTCCCGGCGGCTCCGCCCGCCCGCGCCCGATCGCGCGGACCCGGGACTGTCGGTGGGCTCGCCTAGCCTGAGGGCGTGATCGAGCAGGCGGGGATCCCCGCGACCGACCCGGTGCCGGGCGTCCCGGGCGCGGGGCCCGGCGACGAGGCCGGTGAGGAGGCCGGCGAGGAGCGGCGCCGGCCCGCGCTCTCGCCGTCGCGGGCCGCGGACTTCAAGCAGTGCCCGCTGCTCTACCGGTTCCGCGCCGTCGACCGGCTGCCCGAGGCACCGAGCCAGGCCGCCCTGCGCGGCACCCTCGTGCACGCGGTGCTGGAGCGGCTGTTCGACCTGCCGGCGGCCGAGCGGGTGCCGGCGCGGGCGAAGGCGCTGCTCGGCGTGGTGTGGGCGGAGATCGCCGCGGAGTCCCCGGAGGTCGTCGCGGCGGTGCTCGAGGAGCTGTGGACCGGGGTCGGCGAACCCGCCGCGGGCGGGGACGTGCCCGCCGCGCGCGTCGGCAACCCGCTCCCGGCCTGGCTCTCCTCCGCGGAGGCCCTGCTCGACACCTACTTCGCGCTGGAGGACCCGCGCGCCTTCGAGCCGCAGTCCCGGGAGCTGCTCGTCGAGACCGAGCTCAGCTCGGGGGTGCCGTTGCGCGGCTACCTCGACCGGCTCGACGTCGACGCCACGGGCGGGCTGCGGATCGTCGACTACAAGACGGGCACGGCGCCGCGGGAGGCCTCCGAGGCACGGGCGCTGTTCCAGATGAAGTTCTACGCGCTCGCCCTGCTGGAGCTGCGCGGCACGGTGCCCGAGCAGCTGCGCCTGGTCTACCTCGGCGAGGGCGGCGAGGAGCTGACCTACCGCCCCGAGGCCGGGGAGCTGCGCCGCTTCCAGCGGATCCTCGAGGCCATCTGGGCCGCGATCCGGGAGGCGGACCGCACCGGGGACTTCCGGCCCCGGCGCGGGCCGGGGTGCGAGTGGTGCGCCCACCGCGCGGTGTGTCCCGCCTGGGACGGCACCCCGCCGCCCTACCCCGGCTGGCCCGAGCTGCGCGCCACCTCCGGCCCGGCGCAGGCCGGCCCCGCGGAGTCGCCGCACATGGAGGGTGCACACGGGGAGGCACACGCCCGCGGGGCATCATCGGCCGCGTGAGCGAGGAGCCCTTCTACCGAGTCGTCGACGAGAGCGCGGGCCGGTACCACGCGACCATGTCGACCGCAGGCCCGTGGTTCGCCGACGCCCAGCACCTCGGCCCGCCGTCGGCGCTGCTGGTGCGCGAGTTCGAGCGCTGCGCGCCGAGCCGGCCCGACGCTCCCCCGCTGCAGCTCTCCCGCTACACCATCGAGATCCTCGGCGTGGTGCCCGTCGGCGACCTGGAGGTGCGCGCCTGGGTCGAGCGCCCGGGCCGGACGATCGAGATGCTGGCGGCCGAGATGACCGCGGGCGGGCGGGCCGTGCTCCGCGCCCGCGCCTGGCGCCTCGCGGTCGGCGACACCGCCGACGCCGCCGTGGGCGCCGCCGCCCCGCTGCCCCCGCCCGAGCAGGCGGCGCCGCAGGGCGAGCGGCCGCACGGCTGGCTGCCCGGCTACCTCGACGCCGTCGAGTGGCGCTGGCTGGGCGGGCAGTGGGACGAGCTGGGGCCGGGCCGCGCCTGGGGCCGGCTGCGGGTGCCCGTGGTGGAGGGCGAGGAGCCGACCCCGCTCCAGGGGCTCGCGGCGATCGCCGACTCGGCCAACGGCGTGGCCGCCCCGCTGCGCATGCAGGACTGGCTGTTCGTGAACACCGAGCTCAGCGTGCACCTGCACCGCCCGCCGACGGGCGGGTGGACGGGCATCGACGCGGCGACCGTCGTCGGACCGACCGGCACCGGGACCGTCACGGCGAAGCTGTTCGACCTCACCGGGCACGCCGCGCACATCACGCAGGAGCTCACGGTCCGGCGCCGCTGAGCCGCCCGAGCGGACCGGGCGCCCCGGCCACGCCGAGCTCCCCGAGAACGCCGAGCTCCCCGAGAACGCCGCGGTCCCGGCGCCAGGACGCCGCCGGGACCGTGGGAACGCGTGTCAGTACTGGCTGCCGTCGACCGCGCGGCAGGAACGGATCTCCGAGGTCAGGATGGCCTTGGCGCCCAGCGCGGCGAGCTCGTCCATGACCCGGTTCGACGCCTGCTTGCGGACCATCGAACGCACGGCCACCCAGTCCGGGTCCGCCAGCGGGGCGATGGTCGGCGCCTGCAGCCCCGGGGTGATCTCCTTGGCCGCCTCGAGCTTCGCCTTGGGGCAGTCGTAGTCGAGCATCAGGTACTGCCGGGCGTAGACGACGCCGCGGATCCGCTCGGTGAAGATCCGCTTGAAGGCCTTGATCTCCTCGGTCTCGACGCGGTCCATCCGCGGCTCGCGCTCGATGAGCATGGCCTCGGACTCGGCGATCGGGTCGCCGATGACCTTGAGCCCGTGCTGGCGCAGCGTGCGCCCGGAGGACACGACGTCGGCGATCGCGTCGGCCAGGCCGAGCTGCACGGAGATCTCCACGGCACCGTCGAGCTTGATGATCGTGGCGCCGATCCGTTTGCCGGACAGGTGCGAGCGGACCAGCCGCGGGTACGAGGTCGCGATGGTGCGGCCGTCGAGGTCCTCGAGCTTCCAGTCCTTGCCCTCGGGGGCGGCGAACCGGAACTTCGACGCGCCGAAGCCCAGCTTGAGGACCTCCTGGACCTGGCTGCCGGACTCCTCCATGAGGTCGTGCCCGGTGATGCCGAGGTGCAGGTCGCCGGAGCCGACGTAGGTGGCGATGTCCTTCGGCCGCAGGTAGAAGAACTCGATGCCGTTCTCCTCGTCGACCATGGACAGGTCGCGCGAGTCGGAGCGCTGCCGGTAGCCGGCCTCGCGCATCATCGTCGCGGCGGGCTCGGCGAGCGTGCCCTTGTTCGGGAGAGCGACGCGGAGCATGGGTGTGGCTTCCTTCGGGTGGGTGCGGCGGGCGCCGGACGGGGCGGGGGTGGTCGGCACGGTCGGCTCCTACAGGTACTTGTAGACGTCCTGCAGGCTCAGCCCGCGGCCGAGCATGATCACCTGGGCGCGGTAGAGCAGCTGCGAGATCTCCTCGGCCAGCGCGGCGTCGCCCTCGTGCTCGGCGGCGATCCAGACCTCGCCGGCCTCCTCGAGGAGCTTCTTGCCCTGCGCGTGGACGCCGGCGTCGAGCGCCTCGACCGTGGCCGACCCGGCGGGCCGGGTCGCGGCCTTCTCGCGGAGCTCCTCGAAGAGCTCGTCGAATGTCTTCACGTCCCTGCCGATCCCTCTCCAGCCGTCCCGGTCGCACCCAGTGTCGGACGCCCTCCGCGCCGTCACGAACCCGTCAGGCCCCGGTGAGACC
The DNA here is from genome assembly GCF_042658055.1 of Pseudonocardia lutea. Lineage (NCBI taxonomy): Bacteria > Bacillati > Actinomycetota > Actinomycetes > Pseudonocardiales > Pseudonocardiaceae > Pseudonocardia > Pseudonocardia lutea. Next base: position 15,819 of record NZ_JBHSQK010000001.1, on the reverse strand, counting down.
GCCGGACCGCACGTTGCGCCGGGCGGCGACGCCGCCGGGCCGATCACCCGGACGGGGGCGCCGCTCGTCGCGGTCCGACACGCCCGACGGTACCCCGCGGACCTGCGCACCGGCGGGTCAGGCCGCCCGCCGCTCCCGGACCTCGCGGTGCACGGCGAGCAGGTCCGCGGCGGTGAGCCCCTCCAGCGTCGGCCGCACGACCCGGCCCGGGCCGGGCGGGATCGCCACCTCGCACGGCACGGCGAGGACGGCGGCGCCGGCGGCCTCCGCGGCCCGGATGCCGGTCGGCGAGTCCTCGACGGCCACGCAGTCCTCCGCCGCGAGGCCCAGCAGCGCGGCGGCACGCAGGTACGGGTCCGGTGCGGGCTTGCCGTGCGGCACCTCGTCGCCGCAGACCGTGACGTCGAAGTGCTCGGCCCCGATCCCGACCAGCGCCTTGTCGGTCAGGTAGCGGCCGGTGTTGGTGACCAGCGCCGTCGCGAGCCCGGCCTCGCGGACCGTGCGCAGCGCGGTGCGGGCGCCGGGGCGCCACGGCAGGCCGCCCTCGAACAGCTCCGCCGTCCGCTCGACGAGCCGGTGCGCGGCCTGCTCGCCCAGCTCCGGCGTCTGCACCACGCCGGCCTCGCGGAACACGATCGCCAGGCTGCTGCGCAGGTTCCCGCCGAGGGTCTCCCGCCGGGCCTCCGGGGAGAGGTCCGTGCCGCCCAGCCAGCGCAGCACCTCGACGAGCGAGCGGTCCCACACCTTCTCGGAGTCGATCAGCGTGCCGTCCATGTCGAACAGGACCGCGGCGACCGGGGTGCGAACGGCGCTCTCGCTCAGACCTCGTGCGCGGGGGCGCCGTTCGCCCACGGGGGGATCAGCCGGCATTGAAGTACTTCGCCTCCGGGTGGTGCGCGATCAACGCGTCGGTGGACTGCTCGGGGTGCAGCTGCAGCTCCTCGGACAGTTCCACACCGATGCGGCCCGGCTCCAGCAGCCCGACGATCTTGGCCCGGTCCTCCAGGTTCGGGCAGGCGCCGTAGCCCAGCGAGTACCGGGCGCCGCGGTAGCCGAGCGAGAAGAACTCGGTGACCTCCGCCGGGTCCTCCTCGGCCACGGTCCGCCCGCCGGACCAGGTGAGCTCCTCGCGGATCCGCTTGTGCCAGTACTCGGCCAGCGCCTCGGTGAGCTGCACCCCCAGGCCGTGCACCTCCAGGTAGTCCCGGTAGGCGTCCTGGGCGAACAGCTGGTTGGCGTAGTCGGCGATCGGCGCGCCCATCGTGACCAGGTGCAGCGGCAGGACGTCGATCTCGCCGTTCGCGAGCGCGACCTCGCGCGGCCGCCAGAAGTCCGCCAGGCACAGGTGCCGGTCGCGGCGCTGGCGCGGGAAGGTGAACCGGTACCGCTCGGGGCTGTCCGCGCGCGGCTCGGTGAGCACCAGCAGCGAGTCCTTCTCCGCGACGGCCGGGAAGTAGCCGTAGACGAGCGAGGCGTGGGCCAGCACGCCCTCGGCGGTCAGCCGCTCCAGCCAGTACCGCAGCCGCGGCCGGCCCTCGGTCTCCACGAGCTCCTCGTAGGACGGGCCCGACCCGCCCTTGGCCCCGCGCAGGCCCCACTGGCCCAGGAACAGGGCGCGCTCGTCGATCAACCCGCTGTACTCGGCCAGCGCGACGCCCTTGACCACCCGGGTGCCCCAGAACGGCGGGGTCGGGACGGGGTTGTCCAGCGCGACGTCCGACCGCTCCGGCAGCGGGCCCGCCGACTCGGCCTCCGCGGCCCGGCGCTTCGCGGCGATCCGCTTCGACCGCTCGTGCCGCTCCTTGCGCTCGGCGGCCCTGCGCTCCTCCTCCGGGTCGACGGCCGGCGCCAGGCCCCGTTTGCGGGCCATGGTGGCGTCCATCAGCCGCAGGCCCTCGAAGGCGTCCCGGGCGTAGGAGACCCTGCCCTCGTAGACCTCGGACAGGTCGTTCTCCACGTAGGAGCGGGTGAGCGCCGCGCCGCCGAGCAGCACCGGCAGGGTGTTCCCGCGGGAGTTCATCTCCTGCAGGTTCTCCTTCATCACCACCGTGGACTTGACCAGCAGCCCGCTCATCCCGACGGCGTCGGCCCGGTTCTCCTCCGCGGCCTGCAGGATCGTGGCGATGGGCTGCTTGATGCCCAGGTTGACGACGGTGTAGCCGTTGTTGCTCAGGATGATGTCCACGAGGTTCTTGCCGATGTCGTGGACGTCGCCCTTCACCGTGGCGAGGACGATGGTGCCCTTGCCCTCGTCGTCCGTCTTCTCCATGTGCGGCTCGAGGTGGGCCACGGCGGCCTTCATCACCTCGGCGGAGGCGAGCACGAAGGGCAGCTGCATCTGCCCGGAGCCGAACAGCTCGCCGACGGTCTTCATGCCGGCCAGCAGCGTGTCGTTGACGATCTCCAGCGGCGGCCGGGACCGCATGGCCTCGTCGAGGTCGGCCTCCAGGCCGTTGCGCTCGCCGTCGACGATGCGCCGCTCCAGCCGCTCGAACAGCGGCAGCGCGGCGAGCTCCTCGGCCCGCCCGGCCTTGGCCGACGAGGCCGTGACGCCCTCGAACAGCTCCATGAACCGGTTGAGCGGGTCGTACCCCTCGCGGCGCCGGTCGTAGACCAGGTCGAGCGCGACGGAGCGCTGCTCGTCCGGGATCTTCGACATCGGCAGGATCTTCGCCGCGGAGACGATCGCGGTGTCCAGCCCGGCGTTGACGGCCTCGTTGAGGAAGACCGAGTTGAGCACCTGGCGGGCCGCGGCGTTGAGCCCGAACGACACGTTGGAGACCCCGAGCGTGGTCTGCACGTCGGGGAAGCGGCGCTTGATCTCGCGGATCGCCTCGATCGTCTCGAGGGCGTCCCGGCGGACCTCCTCCTGCCCGGTGGTGATCGGGAAGGTCAGGGTGTCCACGACGATGTCGGAGACCTGCAGGCCGTGGTTCGTGGTGAGGTCGGTGATCAGCCGGTCGGCCACCCGGACCTTCCAGTCCCGGGTGCGGGCCTGGCCCTCCTCGTCGATGCACAGCGCGACCACCGCGCAGCCGTGCTCGCGCACCAGCGCCATCGTGCGCTGGAAGCGGGAGCCGGGGCCGTCGCCGTCCTCGTAGTTGACGGAGTTGACGATCGACCGGCCGCCGAGCAGCTCCAGCCCGGCCCGCAGGACCTCGGGCTCGGTCGAGTCGAGCATCACCGGCAGGGTCGACGCCGTGGCCAACCGCGACGCCAGCTCGGTCATGTCCGCCACGCCGTCCCGCCCGACGTAGTCGATGCAGAGGTCGATCATGTGGGCGCCCTCGCGGGTCTGCTCGCGGGCGATCGCGACGCAGTCCTCCCAGCGCTCCTCGAGCATGGCCTCGCGGAACTTCTTCGAGCCGTTGGCGTTGGTCCGCTCCCCCACCATCAGCACCGAGGTGTCCTGGCGGAACGGCACCGGGGCGTAGAGCGACGACACGCCCGGCTCGGGGCGCGGCCTGCGGGCGGCCGGGGTGACCTGCCCGACGGCCTCGGCGACGGCCCGGACGTGCGCGGGCGTGGTGCCGCAGCAGCCGCCGACGAGCCGCAGCCCGTAGTCGCGGACGAAGGTGGACAGCGCCTCGGCCAGCTCCTCGGCGGAGAGCGGGTACTCGGCGCCGTTCGGCCCGAGGACCGGCAGCCCGGCGTTGGGCATCACCGACAGCGGCACGCGGGCCTGCTTGGACAGCGTGCGCAGGTGCTCGCTCATCTCGGCCGGGCCGGTGGCGCAGTTCAGCCCGATGAGGTCGATGCCCAGCGGCTCGAGCGCGGTGAGCGCCGCGCCGATCTCGGAGCCCAGCAGCATGGTGCCGGTGGTCTCGACGGTCACGCTGGTGATGATCGGGATGCGCCGGCCCTCGGCCGCCATGGCGCGCTGCACCCCGTGCACCGCCGCCTTGACCTGCAGCAGGTCCTGGCAGGTCTCCACCAGGAACGCGTCCGCGCCCCCGGCGAGCAGGCCGCGCCCGGTCTCGGTGTAGGCGTCCCGCAGGGTCGCGAACCGCTCGTGGCCCAGCGTGGGCAGCTTGGTGCCCGGGCCGATGGAGCCGAGGACGTACCGCGGCCGGTCCGCCGTCGCGACCTCGTCCGCGGCCTCGCGGGCCAGCGCGGCGCCGCGCTCGGAGAGCTCGCGGATCCGGTCGGCGATGCCGTAGTCGCCGAGGTTGGGCAGGTTGGCGCCGAAGGTGTTCGTCTCGACGGCGTCGGCCCCGGCCTCGAAGTAGGCCCGGTGGATGCCCCGCACGACGTCCGGCCGGGTGGCGTTGAGGATCTCGTTGCAGCCCTCGAGCCCCGCGAAGTCGTCGAGGGTGAGGTCCACCCCCTGGAGCATGGTGCCCATCGCACCGTCGGCGATCACCACGCGCTGGTCCAACGTCCCCAGGAGCGTGGTGTCGAAGCTGTGATCTGACGCGGCTGCGTTCACGGCTGACACCCCCTCAGGCTACCGGCGTCGCCGCCCGGGCCCTTCGTGTTACCCGCGCGCGCCGTAGGGTGGACGGATGAGCGAGCGAGAGCAGCGGGCGGGGGTGCCCTCCGACCTCCCGGATCTGGTCGACCCGGTCATGATCACGGCCTTCGAGGGCTGGAACGACGCCGGTGAGGCCGCCAGCTCCGCGCTGGAGCATCTCGAGCTGAGCTGGGACGCCGAGCCGCTCGGCTCCATCGACCCCGAGGACTACTACGACTTCCAGGTCACGCGGCCGCTCGTCCGGCTCGCGGGCGGCGTCACGCGGCGCATCGAGTGGCAGACCACCCGGCTCTCCACGGCCAAGCTCCCGGGCACGGGCCGGCACGTCGTGCTCGTCAACGGCATCGAGCCGAACCTGCGCTGGCGTTCGTTCTGCGCCGAGATCCTCGAGTACGTGGACCGTCTCGGGGTGACGAAGGTCATCAACCTCGGCGCCATGCTGACGGACGTCCCGCACACCCGGCCCACCCCGGTGCGCGGCACCGGCTACGACACCACCTCGGCCAAGAAGATGGGCGTCGAGCCGTCGACCTACCAGGGCCCGACCGGGATCGTCGGGGTGTTCCACAGCCTCTGCATCGAGGCCGGCGTGCCCGCGCTGTCGTACTGGGCCGAGGTGCCGCACTACGTCTCGCAGGCCCGGGTGCCCAAGGCCGCCATCGCGCTGCTGCTGCGCGTCGAGGAGGCGCTCGACGTCGAGGTCCCGCTGGGCGGGCTGCCCGAGCAGGCCGAGGAGTGGGAGCGCACGGTCAACGAGATGGCCGAGGCGGACGACGAGGTGCGCGAGTACGTGCGCCAGCTCGAGCAGCAGGCCACCGAGGACGACGAGGAGAAGCCCGTCGACCTGGCCGAGGCCAGCGGCGACGAGATCGCCGCGGACTTCGAGCGCTACCTGCGCCGGCGCGGCGGTTCCGGCGGCGCGAGCTGACCGCTCCGTTCCGCCGGGCGCGCCGGGCCGGGCTCTACCTCGGCGGCTTCCTCGGGCCGTTCGGGGGCGGGGTCACCACGGCCATGCTCCCGGAGCTGGGTGCAAGCTACGGGGTCTCCCCCGGGACCGCGTCGGCCTCGCTCACGGCCTTCCTGCTGCCCTTCGCCGCGGCGATGCTGGTGTCCGGCACGTTCGGCGAGCGCTGGGGCCGCAGCCGGACCGTGCGCGGCGCCTACGTGCTCTACACGGTCTCCTCGCTGGCCTGCGTGCTGGCGCCGACCTGGACGCTCTTCCTCGGGGCGCGGGCGCTGCAGGGCGTCGCCAACGCCTTCACCACCCCGCTGCTCATGGCCGCGCTGGCCGCGTCGGTGGCGCCGGAGGCCCTCGGCCGGGCGCTCGGCTGGTACGGCTCGCTGCAGGCCGCCGGCCAGACGTCCGCGCCGCTGGTCGGGGGGCTCGCGGCCGAGGTGGACTGGCACTACGCCTTCTACGGCGTGGCCGCGGTGGCGTTGCTGCTCGCGCTGCTCGGCATCCCGGCCGACGAGCGCGGGGTCGCCCGGGCGCGGGTGCCGCTGCGCAGCGCGTGGACCCCGGCCGTGCTGCGGCTGGGGCTCATCGCCGCGCTGGGCTGGGGCTGCCTCGCCAGCCTCGGCTTCCTGGTCGCGCTGCGGCTGGTCGACACGTTCGCCCTCGCCGCCGGTCCGCGCGGCCTCGCCCTCACGGGGCTCGGCGCGATGGGGATCCTCACGGCCCGGCTGGTCGGCGCGGGCGTCGACCGGCTCGGGGCGCGGCGGTGCGTGCTGGCCGGCGCGGTGTCCGGCGGGGTGCTGCTGGCGGGCGTCGGGCTCGCCCCCGCGCTGTGGCTGGTCGTGGCGTGCTGGGCGCTCGCCGGGATCTCCGCCCAGCTCATCCTCGTGGGGGTGAACGCGCTGGTCCTGGGCGGCGAGGGCGGGAACCGCGGCGGGGCGGTGTCGGTGGTGCAGTCCGTCCGCTTCTTCGGCGCGGCCGCCTCCCCCGCGGCGCTCCCGCCCGTCTACCACGCCGACCCGCTGGCGGCGTTCCTCGTGCCCGCGGGCGTGCTCACGCTCCTCACGCCCCTGGCCCTCCCGCGCCCCGGCCCGTCCGCGCAGGACCCGCCCGACGCGGCCGACGGCACTCTCGCTCACCAGGTGTGAGCGAGAGCACCGCTCGCTCAACCCGGGGACTCCGTGGCGCGGACGGCACTCCCGCTCGCCAGGTGTGCGCGAGAGCGCCGTCCGCCGGAGTCAGAGGGCGATGCCGAGCAGGGCGTCGACCGCCGTCCGGACGAGGGCCGGGGCGGCGGGGTCCGTGCCCCGCCGCTCCAGCGCCTCGGCCGCCCAGGCGTCGACGGCCGCGAGGGCCCGCGGGGTGTCCAGGTCGTCCGCGAGGTGCTCGCGCAGGCTCGCGACCAGCCCGGACGCGTCGGGCCCGGCGTCGAGCGAGACGGCCTCGCGCCAGCGGCCGAGCCGCTCCTGGGCGGTGGTGAGCAGCTCGTCCGTCCAGGCCCGGTCCTCGCGGTAGTGCCCGGAGAGCAGGGCCGCGCGGATCGCGTTCGGGTCGACGCCGGCGGAGCGCAGCTTGGAGACGAACACCAGGTTCCCGCGGGACTTCGACATCTTCTCGCCGTCGAGCCCGATCATTCCGGTGTGCACGTAGTGCCGGGCGAACGGGTGGTCGCCGGTCAGCGCCTCGGCGTGCGCGGCCCCGCACTCGTGGTGGGGGAAGATCAGGTCCGAGCCGCCGCCGTTGAGGTCGATCTGCGTGCCGAGCCGGTCGAGCGCGATCGCCGCGCACTCCACGTGCCAGCCCGGGCGGCCGCGCCCCAGGTCGGAGTCCCACGCCGGCTCGCCGGGCCGCTCCATCCGCCAGAGCAGGGCGTCGACCGGGTTGCGCTTGCCGGGCCGGTCCGGGTCGCCGCCGCGCTCGCGGGACAGCCGGACCATCGTCTCCTCGTCGTAGGTCGACTCGTAGCCGAAGTGCCCGGTGGCCGCGGAGTCGAAGTAGACGTCCGGGTACTCGGGATCGTCGATCCGGTAGGCCGCCCCGTTCACCAGCAGCTTCTCGACGAGCTCGGCGATCTCCGGGATGGCCTCGACCGCGCCGATGTAGTCCCGCGGCGGGATCACCCGCAGCGCCTCCATGTCCTCGCGGAACAGCGCCGTCTCGCGCATGCCGAGGACCACCCAGTCGTCCTGGTCCCGCTCGGCGCGCTCGAGCAGCGGCTCGTCGATGTCGGTGACGTTCTGGACGTAGTGCACCCGGTGGCCGAGGTCCCGCCACAGCCGGTTGACCAGGTCGAACGCCAGGTAGGTGGCCGCGTGGCCGAGGTGCGTGGCGTCGTAGGGGGTGATCCCGCAGACGTACATGGTGGCGGTGGCGCCGGGCGCGGTCGGCCGGACCCGCGCGGTCGAGGTGTCGTACAGGCGGAGCGGCGGTCCGCTCCCCTCGAGCGCGGGAAGGTCGACGGAGGCCCAGGTCTGCATGCCGTCCACACTAAATGCTCGCGAGGGGTGGTCCGGGTGCCCGCCCGGCACGGTCACACCCGGGCGCGGGCGACGAAGGTCGCGGCGGTGAGCGACGCCAGGGTCGCCGCGGGCCGACGTCGTGGTGCTCTCCCCCGAGCTGCAGGTGCGCGAGGTGTACCGGCGCGGGTCGCGCGTCCGATCACCACCAGTCCTGCGGCAGCCGTGCCTCGATGTCCCGGACGTGCACGCGGGCGCACACCGGGCAGAGCGCGGTCTCCCGCACCGTTCCCGAGCCGCGGCGGTCCCGCTCGACGCTCCAGGCCAGCCGCGCGGGGTCGTCGTCCTCCACGCTCGCCCCGCACCTCTCACAGGTCCACATGCCGCTCCCCTCCCGTGGGTCGGCACTTCCCAGGCCACCGAACCACGCATTCCCGTTGTCCCGGGTTGTGCACCTCGGTCGCGGGAAACCGCCGACTCGCGGGATCAGGCGGGGACCGGTGCGGCAGCCGGTTCCTCGGCGTGGCGGGCCAGGCGCCCGGCGAGGGCGGCGCAGGCCATCAGCTGGATCTGGTGGAAGAGCATCAACGGCAGCACGAGCAGGCCGACCTGCGGGCCCGCGAACAGGACACCGGCCATCGGCAGCCCGCTGGCCAGGCTCTTCTTGGACCCGCAGAACAGGACCGTGATCCGGTCGGCGCGGCGGAAGCGGCGCGACCCGAACCAGGTGAGCGCCAGCACGACCCCGAGCAGCACGACGCACGCGCCGAGCAGGGCGCCGAGGGCCGCCGGGGAGAGCCGCCCCCAGATCCCCTCGACCATGCCCTCGCTGAACGCCGCGTAGACGACCAGCAGGATCGATCCGCGGTCGACGACCTGCAGGTACTTCTTGTTCCGCGTCACCCAGCCGCCGATCCAGCGGCGCAGCAGCTGGCCGAGCACGAACGGGGCGAGCAGCTGCAGGGCGACGTCCACGATCGCGCCGCCGGAGATCCCGCCCTGGGAGGACAGCAGCAGCCCGGTGAGCAGCGGGGTGATCACGATGCCGAGCAGGTTCGACAGGGAGGCCGCGCAGATCGCGGCGGGGACGTTGCCGCGCGCCACCGAGGTGAACGCGATGGACGACTGCACCGTCGAGGGCAGGCAGCACAGGAACAGCACGCCGAGCTTCAGCTCGGTGGGGAGCACGGCGGACGGGACGAGCTGGAACGCGAGCCCGAGCAGCGGGAACACCACGAAGGTCGCCAGCACCACCGTGCCGTGCAGCCGCCAGTGCCTGAGCCCCTCGATCGCCTCCCGGGTCGAGAGCCGGGCGCCGTAGAGGAAGAACAGCAGCCCGATGGCCACGGTGGTGGCGTGTCCGACGCCGGTCGCCGCGACCCCGCGCGCGGGCAGCAGCGCCGCGACGCCCACGGTGAGCACGATGAGGACGAGGAAGGTGTCGATCCGGACCTTGTCCCGGAGTCGTCCGAGCCACTGCAGCACCCGTCCATGGTGCGCCCGCGACGCTCATGCGGAAACACGCACACCGTTCTGTCTGTCATCACATACTACGATGACCGCGTGGACCCGGTGCTGCTGCGCTCGTTCGTCGCCGTCGCGCGGACGCTGAGCTTCACGCGCGCCGCGGACCGGCTCGGCGTCCGGCAGTCGACGGTGAGCCAGCACGTCCGCCGCCTCGAGGCGGAGGTCGGTCGCACCCTGCTCGCCCGCGACACCCACAGCGTCGCCCTCACCCCGGACGGGGAGGCGATGCTGGAGTTCGCGACCACGATCCTCGACACGGGCGAGCGGGCGCTGGCGCACTTCCGCGGCGCGCAGGTCCGCGGGCGGCTGCGGTTCGGGGTGTCCGAGGACCTCGTGCTGACCCGGCTGCCGACGATCCTGGCCGGCTTCCGCCGTCGTCATCCCGGGGTGGACCTGGAGCTGACGGTCGGGCTGAGCGAGACGCTCGAGGCCGAGCTCGACCGCGGCGGGCTGGACCTGCTGTTCGCCAAGCGCTCCCCCGGCCGCACCGGCGGCACCCCGGTCTGGCACGACCGGTTCGTCTGGGTGGCCGCCCCCGGCTACCGGCCCGACGACCAGGCGATCCCGCTGGTCAGCTACCCGCCGCCGAGCCTGTCCCGGGCCGCCGCCGTCGCCGCCCTGGAGGGCGCGGGCCGGCCGTGGCGGATGGCGTGCACCAGCGGCTCGCTCTCCGGGCTGCGGGCGGCGGCGCTGGCCGGGCTGGGGGTCGTCGCGCACGCCGAGACGCTGGTCCCCGCCGGACTGGCCCCGGTCGCCGGGCTGCCGCGCCTCACCGGGTTCGACTTCACCCTGCAGACCGGCCGACGCGCCCTGACCGCCCCGGCCGAGGCCCTGGCCGGGGCGATCCTGGACAGCGCGGCGACCCTGCAGAACCGCGTCATGGAACCGTGATGCGAATTCCCGCCCTCATCCCACGCGTCATGGGAACCATGATGCGATCTGACGGCCTCGAATCGAGCGTTATGGTTCCAGAGTGCGAAGGGTCAGGAGCGGCGCTTGAGGTAGTCGGCGACCACCTCGGCGCCGAGGCCGTCGAGGGTCGGGTTGACGACCCGGCCGCCGACCCGCTTGGCCACGTCGTCCATGAACACGGCCAGGCGCGGGTCGTCGCCCAGCACGAAGAACGTGAACTTCGCCTGCAGCGAGGCCAGCTTGTCCAGCTCCCCGATCGTCGCCCGCAAGGTGTGCGGGCTGGGCGGGTAGTCGAAGTAGGCCTCGCCGTCCGGCTCCAGGTGCGCGGTCGGCTCGCCGTCCGTGACCACCAGGACCACCGGCGTCGCGTCGGAGTTCTTGCGCAGGTGCTGCCCGGCCAACAGGAGCGCGTGGTGCAGGTTGGTGCCCTGCGCGTAGGCCCCCTCCAGGCCCACCAGCTCCCCCAGCTCCACGGACTGCGCGTGCCGCCCGAAGGTCACGAGCTGCAGCGCGTCGCCGCGGAACCGGGTGGAGACGAGCTGGTGCAGGGCCAGCGCGGTGCGCTTCATCGGCACCCAGCGGCCCTCGGCGACCATCGACCACGAGGTGTCGACGAGCAGGGCCACCGCCGCGCGGGTGCGCTGCTCGGTCTCGACGATCTCGACGTCGCTGACGTCGAGCCTGCGCGGGTCCCCGCCGGCCCGCCGCAGCTGGGCGTTGAGCAGGGTGCGCGGCACCGACCAGGCCTCGGTGTCGCCGAAGGCCCACGGCCGGGTCGCCCCGGTCGCGTCGCCCGCGGCCCCGGCGCGGCGGGTGTCCCGCTGCCCCGTCCGGCCGGAGAGCTGCTCGGCGACGTCGCGCAGGATGGACTGCCCGAGCCGGCGCAACGCCTTCGGGGACAGCAGCAGCGACCCGTCGGCGGCCCGTTCGAACAGGCCCTGCCGCTGCAGCTCGCGCTCCAGCTGGGCCAGCGTGCGGGCGTCCACCCCGGCCTGCTCGCCGAGCATCTCGGTGAGCGCGTCGAGGTCGATGTCGTCGAGCCGCGCGCCCGGGTAGCTCTGCGAGAGCTGCTCGGCCAGCGAGTCGAGCTGCCCCAGCTCCTCGAGCGCCCGCGTGGCCTCGCCCATGCCCATCGGGTTCTCCCCGCGGAACCGGCCGGAGCCCTGCCAGTCCTCGCCCGGCCGCATCGCCTGCAGCTGGGCGTCGAGCCGGGCCATCTGCTGGGCCAGCCGCGGATCGCCGAAGGCCTGCTGCGCCAGCTCCATCAGCTCCGCGCGCTGCTCGGCGGACATCGAGTTGAGCATCCGCTGCGCCGCCGCGGCCCGCTGTGCCAGCAGGTCCGCCAGCTCGTCCGTGTTCTGCGGGTTCTCGGGGAAGAAGTCCCCGTGCTTCTGCATGAACTCGCGGAACTCGTCCGTGGTGTCCTGGCCGGCCGCGTGGTGCTCGAGCAGGTCGTTGAGATCCGACATCATCTCGTGGATCCGCTCGACGTCCTCGGGCGTCGCGTTCTCCATCGCCTGCTTCATGCCCTGGAAGCGCTGGTCGAGCATCTCCCGGCCGAGCAGGTCGCGGATGTCCTCGTAGGCCTGCCGGGCCTCCACGGAGCGCCAGTCGTACTCGTTCAGCTCGCGGACCGCGCCGCCGGTGTCGTTCGGCAGCGCGTCGAGCTGCATCTCGCGGAACCGGGCGTCGTCGGAGTCCTCGTTGCCGAGCGCCTCCCGCTCGGCGTCGAGGGCGCGCTGCAGGAGCTCGCGGACCTCCTGCAGCGTGCCGTCGAGCCGGTTGTCCCGCTGCAGGCTCCGGCGGCGCTCCCAGACCTGGCGGGTCAGGTCGTCGAGCCCGCGCCGCCCGTCCAGGCCGCGGCGGAGCAGCTCCTGCAGCGCCTGCCGCGGCGAGGAGCCCTCCATGACGTCCCGGCCGATCTGGTCCATCGCCGAGCGGATGTCGAACGGCGGGGCGAGCGGGTCCGGGCCCCCGGCGTAGGGACCGTAGGCGTACCGCAACCTCCTGCGCCTGGGATCAGCCATATTCCACCGTGTCGCCGTCGTCGGTCTCGTCCTTGGCGAGCTTGCGGGTGAGGAACAGGTACTCGAGCGCCAGCTCCGCGGCGGAGGCCATCGGGCCCGGGTCCTCCGTGCCCTCGGCGCCGAGCCGCCGGGCGACCTCCGTCAGCGCGTCGACCGTCGGCAGCTTGGCGACGACCTCGGCCGCCGGCACGCGCTCGCCGGTGCGGACCCGGCGGGTGGCCACCTCGTCGGCCAGCTCGGACAGGTCGACCCCGCGCAGCGCGAACCGGGCGGTGTCGGCCGTGGCCCGGCGCAGCAGGTGCTCGAGGATCTCCTCCTCGCGACCCTCCTCGCCGGACTCGAACTCGATCTTGCCGCGGAGTACCGCGGGCACGGCCTCGAGGTCGACGGGCCGGGAGTAGGCGCGGGCCTCCCCGGTCAGCGCGGCGCGGCGGAGGGCCGCCGCGGCCACGGTCTCCGCGGCCGCCACGGCGAACCGGGCGGACACGCCGGAGCCCTGGTCGACCGCGCTCGACTCGCGCAGGTGCCGGGTGAACCGGGCGACGACCTCGATCAGGTGCCGCGGCACCTCCGCGGCCAGGTGCGCCTCCTGGACCACGAGGTCGACCTCGTCGGACACCTCGAGCGGGTAGTGCGTGCGCACCTCCGCGCCGAAGCGGTCCTTGAGCGGGGTGATGATCCGGCCGCGGTTGGTGTAGTCCTCCGGGTTCGCCGAGGCGACCAGCAGGACGTCGAGCGGCAGGCGCAGCGTGTAGCCGCGGACCTGGATGTCCCGCTCCTCCATGACGTTGAGCAGCGCGACCTGGATGCGCTCCGCGAGGTCGGGCAGCTCGTTGATCGCCACGATGCCGCGGTGCGCCCGCGGCACGAGGCCGAAGTGGATCGTCTCGGGGTCGCCCAGCGAGCGGCCCTCGGCGACCTTGACGGGGTCGACGTCGCCGATCAGGTCGGCGACGGCGGTGTCGGGGGTGGCGAGCTTCTCGGTGTAGCGCTCGGAGCGGTGCACCCAGGCGACGGGCAGGTCGTCGCCCTGCTCGGCGGCGCGCCGGATGCTCTCGGGGGTGATCGGCTCGTACGGGTGCTCGCCGAGCTCGGCGCCCTCGATCACGGGGGTCCACTCGTCGAGCAGGTTCCCGATCGAGCGGAGCAGGCGGGTCTTGCCCTGGCCGCGCTCGCCGAGGAGCACGACGTCGTGGCCGGCGATCAGGGCGCGCTCCAGCTGCGGGAGCACGGTGGCCTCGAAGCCGACGATGCCGGGCCAGGGGTCGCGGCCCTCGCGGAGGGCGGCGAGCAGGTTGTCGCGGATCTCGGTCTTGACCCCCTTGCGCTCGTGCCCGGATGCACGGAGGGCGCCGAGGGTGCGGGGAAGATCGGAAGGTGCGGTGAACGGCACGTCCCCCACGCTACGCCCGGGCCATGATTACCGCGCAACGTTTCGGTGTTCTCGCAGGTCAGCCGCCTGCCGGCTCCCGTTCCGGGGCAGGAACCCGTCAGACGAGGAGCAGCACGGTGGGCACCGCCACCAAGGCCAGCGCGCCCAGCCGGACGGCGGCGCGGGAGTACCAGGGCAGGGGGCTGGGATGGGCGGTGATCCGCTCGATACGGGCGTCGAGGGCGTCCGTGAAGGAGCTGAGCGCGGCCGCGGGCGCCGACCCGCCGACGGTCTTGAGCGCCCCGACGAGCTCGTGCGGCTCGGAGCGGCAGGCCGCCACGTCGTCGGCCCGCATCTCGATCAGCTCGGCGACGGCGAGCTGCGCGCACACCATGCCGCGGACGAAGGGGGCGGTCGCGCCCCACGCGACGAAGGGCAGGACCACGAGGTCGTGCCGCTCGCGCAGGTGGGATTTCTCGTGGGCGAGGACCGCCCACACCTCCTCCGGCGACAGCGCCTCCAGCACCCCGGCCGACACCACCAGCCGGGAGCTGCGGCCGGGCAGGCAGTACGCGACCGGCTGGGGATGGTCGAGCACGCGGGTACCGGGCGAGTCCGGCCAGGGCGTGGCCAGGACGTCGAGCAGGTCGCGGTGCCGGCGCCGGGCACGGACGGTGCGCAGGTACATCGTGCCGAGCACCCACAGCAGCCGTGCGCCGACGGCGAGCGCCGCGAGCATCGCGATCAGGTGGACCGGGTCGAGCCGTGCCGGCCAGTGCCCGGCGTTCCACTCCGTGACCAGCGCGCCGACGGCCTCCGGGAGCGAGTCGCCGAGCGGGGACAGCCCGAAGACCACCCCCGACCCGACGAGCGAGAGCCCGCCGGCCAGGCCGATCGCCTGCCACACGAGCAGGGCGCCCACGGGGTCGCGCCGGGTCCAGCGGGCCCGGGAGAAGGCACGGCTGATCGGCTCGGCGAGCAGGACGCCGAGCAGGAGGAGGCCGAGCGCCGCGAGCGCCATGGCCCCCATTGTCCGGGAGACCCGGCGCGCCTAGTCGAGCAGGTCCCGCAGCTTGCGGCGCTCCTCGTCCGGGATCGAGCCGAGGAAACGGGCGAGGGCGGCCCCGCGGTCGGGGGCGCCGTCGAGCGCGTCGTTCATCAGCTCGGCGACGTGGTCCTCACGGCTCGCGGTGGCACGGTAGTGGTGCGCGCGGCCGTCCCGCGTGCGGACGACGAGCTGTTTGCGCTCCAGCCGGCCCAGCACCGTGAGCACGGTCGTGGTCGCGAGCTCGCGATCGGCGAGCGCCTCCTGCACCTCGCGGGCGGTCAATGCGCCCCGTCCTTCGTGGGCTGCGGCCCACAGGACCTCCATGACCGCACGTTCCAACTCACCCAGGCTCGGCACGCGATCGATTCTACTCGACGTAGAAGCCGACCTCGCCAGCAGTGAGGGTGTCCTTCACGTGACCTGTACCTCGTCGCCGACCTGCAGGTGGGTGAAGAAGGCCTTCGCGTCCGCCTCGAGGAGCTTCACGCAGCCGGCCGACGGCGTGTCCTGCCGGCCCTGGTGGAACGCGATGCCGCCGGGGGCGAAGAAGACCGAGTACGGCATCTGCACGAGGTACTCGCGGCTGGTGTACTGCTCGGCCTTCCACTGCACGGCGAAGGTGCCGAGCGGGGTCGGGTCCTCGCGGTCGCCGGTCTGCACCTGCACCGGCCCGCGCACCACGGTGCCGCCGTCCATCAGCCAGGCCTTGCGGCCGGCGACGTCGACGCACGCGCGCGCGGTCGCGGTGCACGGGGTGCCGGCGACCCCGCCGGGATAGGTCGCGGGGGCCTCGGTGCGCGCGCCGGAGGAGCCGGAGGACCGGACTGCCGGGGCCGCCGCGCCCAGCCGGGTCGGCGCGCCCGCACTCGGCGCGGCGGCCACCCCACCGTCCGTGCCGTCCGTGCCGTCCGTGCCGCCGGTGCCGTCGGGTCCCGGGTCCCCGGTCCCGGGCTCGGGCGCCGTGGTCGCGTCCTCGTGCGTGCCCTCGGCGGGGTTCCCGCCCGGCTCGTCGGCGGGCGCCCCGGCGTCGGACGCGCCGGCCGGTGCG